>NZ_JABMCW010000103.1:0-6493 GCF_013179705.1 Pseudomonas sp. CM25
CGGCGGTCATTACGGCACGGTCAAGGCGCACTGTGATCGGTGGCAGGCATTCGTCAAATGGTGCCGTTCCGAACAGGGGCCCGGTATCAATGATGCTCGGCAGATTGATCGGAAGGTATTGGCCAACTATGCGGCGCATCTGCGCGACGCGGTTGGGCGCGGTGACCTCGCCGTCAGCACCGCACAAAATCGGCTATCCAGCGTTAACAGGACCATGACGGCGCTTCGCGGTGATCCGTGCGTGAAATTGCCAAGTCCGAGCAAGGCGCTGGGTATGCAGCGCACCGGGGTTCGACATTCAGTGCCGCAGGGCCAAGACCGCGAACTGGTTAAGCAGATCGTCGATGCGCTTTGTAACCAACATCAACTACGGGCTGCCGCGATTGTTTTGTTGGCGCGAGCCACCGGCATGCGCTTACGTGAGGCTATATTGGCTGACCTGCCACGGCTAAGGCGTGAGGCTTACAACCTAGGCAGGATTAACATTCAGGATGGCACCAAAGGTGGCCGCGCTGGCGCTTCGGCGCCACGATGGATTACGGTGGACGACCATGTTAGAGGTGCACTTGAGTTTGCACGGCAGGTGTCGCCTGCGGGCAGCCGCAACCTAATTGCGCCATACGAAAGCTACGTGAATTTTCTGCAAGAAAGCATCCACCCGGCGCGGGACATCCTGCATGCACACAACCTTAAAGGCTTCCATGAGTTACGAGCGGCCTATGCATGTGAGCGCTACGAGCAAATCACCCAGTACCGCGCACCTATCAACGGCGGCCAATGTTACCTGGTAGATAGGAGACTTGATCGTGAGGCCCGGAGACAAATCAGCTATGAACTGGGGCACGGTCGGATCGATGTGGTTGCGGCCTACATTGGGGGACGGACATGAGCAAGCCGTTCGATATGGAGTTGTTCTTGGCTGGCGTGCTAACTGGGTCGCACTCCACGCGGCAACGCCACTTGCGGCAGGCAACACTTATCCAAGCTGAAATTGCAAATCGCTGGCAGCGAGAGACGCCTTGGGCCTGGCAGAGAAAGCATTTAGCTTGGTTTCTTGAGCATCGCCTAGACCGGCGCAGTAAGATGACCCGGTATTACTACTTTCTGACCGTGCGGTTACTCGCTCGTCGTTTACAGAAAACGTGGGTGTTCAACCTCTGAGCGAGGATCTGATTTCGAAGGCACGACTGATAGCAATCGCCCCATAACTGTCTTTCGCGAGCGGTTACTTTCAGCCAATATTACCGTGACTGGCCGTTCTTCGCTGGTCTCTGCAGCTCACGAAGGGCGAGAGTCGGCTTACATCATACGAGAGCCGACGGGGGCGTGACCGGAAGTTAAACCATTAGGCGGTGAGTACGAGAAAATTGCTCGCGCATGTTGGCGCAGCGATCACACTGCACTTATTCTAGCGACCGAATCTGTGAGTAGCGCTTATCCGGACTCTCAGGGAAAAGGAAGGAATCCATATGCTGACCAATCTGCATCCCATTGATTACACACAACCCCTTTCAATTATCATCGGTGAGAACGGTAGTGGCAAAAGCCAGGCATTAGCTGATATAGCTGAGGCCTACATAAGCAAGAACTACCGCGTCATCGCGATTGCCAACTGCCCGTTTGATAAATTCCGCACGACGGGTAAACGCTACCACTTCATGGGGGGGCGCTACGGTCAGGCGTTCGTCGGTATCGCCTTACAAACGATCATCAATTCAATCCAAGAACCGTCCGCAGCTAGGTACCACATTGGCAAGGTTCTTTCCTACCTCGGCTATGAACCGCGACTAGGGATTTGCCAAGAGGCATCTAAAGCTCGAGTGGCTTGGTATGACCTCAGCATGAGCCACGCAGGGACCTCCAAGGACGGATATTGGAGTCTCAATCTTAGCAAGGATGAATTAAGCAATTGGCCAGCCATTTTTCTAAAGAAAGGTAATAACGAGTTCCCACTGGAGCGGGCAAGCTCTGGTGAAATCCAGCTAATCACGACCTTAGCATTTATTGCTTCATATATAACTGAGCGTACCGCCATCCTCATTGACGAACCGGAAAACAGCCTGCATCCCCGTTGGCAACGCAGCTACGTTAGTCGTCTGTTCGATCTTTTCCATTCATCCGAACCAAAGGTTATCGTCGCCACCCACTCTCCCATCATTGTCACGACTGCCCCTAATTGCGGTGTGTCATGGCAGATGTACCGTATACGCGAAAACACTCCGCATGAGGTAACCGGCTGTGATGAGGGAATGGAGCAGGTGCTTTGGGATGTCTTTAGGATGCTAACACCGCGAAGCGCATTCCTTTCAAGGCATTTGGCCGATATGTTGCATCGGGTGCAGTTCGGAGAAGTTTCTTTTGAGGAATTCAATAGTGAGTTCGATGATCTATATGAGGCCGCTCGATATGATCATAATCAGCAAAAACTGATCACTCAGGCCAGGAAGCTTGCCCAATGACCAGCTTCACTTACACGCTGGAGGAGCATCTGGATATAGCCAGGGCATTGGGCGTTAGAGAAAGTCCAAAGCCAGCACCTACAGAAATCTGGAACTCGCCACATGTGGAGCAGGTTAAGGCAAGGTTCAAGAATCATAAACGTGCCGAACAGGGTGAACGGTGCTGTTATTGCCAGCGTAATATCCTGGGCGAGTTCAGTATGGTGCTTGATATTGAGCATGTGCTGCCTAAGAGTATTTTTAATCACTGTATATTCGATCTACCTAATCTCGCCGTATCGTGTCGCAAATGCAATATGAAGTTTAAGCGTGCTCGCGTGGACTTTCTTAAGCAGGATTTGTCACGGCTACCGAAAATGGAGAAAAGTCAGCTATTCAAAAAGGAGCACTACAAATTCGCTCATCCCAACCTTGATTCGGTCTACGACCACTTAAGGATACAAAGCGTCTTGGATGGGCCGGAGACAATTTTTCGTTATCGGATACTTACAGAAGTTGGTCGATACACTTACGAATTCTTCCAACTGAAGGAGTTCGAAACTGAATCAATGAACCGAGCTCAAGGTCTGCCACCACCAAGAAGCGAAAGCCTGCATGACCAAATCAAAGCTATGGAGCGCGAAATCTACGGCTGATCAGGTGCACAGGGTTGCTCGACTGGTGCTCCACTGAAAATAAAACAAGATCTCAGTCGTATATCAGCTACGCCAAGCATGTCCTAACTTAAAAGCGGCTGTTGCTGTTTAACGAAAGTTGCCACTTACAGCCGCAGTGCCTGAACAATGTGTTTCATGGAGTCGACGCATCGTATCAACCATCTGTTGCACCAACGAATCATTTCCGACTAACTTTCGTACAAGTCGTCGATGATGCTCTCCTTGATTAGCGAGGGCATTCTAGGATGCCCCGCAAAACAGCCAAATATTTTGACTTTCTCGACTGTCAATTTTGGGCATCTATGGGGAAGTGGACTTCCGCAGGGGTGGCTCCCAGCCAGTGCCAGGCTTTTATTTTCGATTTAGGAGCTTGCTATCAAAAAATCAAATTATATGTAGACTCTAGTACTTTCTTAAGTGCTTAGCAATTTATAATTGATGCAAGTAGTGCTGTGCAATATAGGTCGGATTATTTATCATTTGATAGTGCTTCTAGCCTCTGTAGCAAGCTTTCTTCTTCGGCTCGGCGAGCTTTTATGTTGTTTTCTAGGTCCTTCAATCGAACCCTCATATGTGTCGCTTGTACAAGAATCATTTCAGCCATAGCTACTTGGAACCAGTTCATGCCAACAACAGCGAGCTTAATTTCGCCGTCAGTGACAGTTAAGTCATCAAGAGAGCGAGGGTGCATTAGTCGATCACGAACTCTAACAGATTTGACCAACCCCTCAAATTCAGCTCCTGCACATTTGATTTTTAGCTCCCCTGGATACATGGATGAGTATTCGCGAACAGTTAATCTTAGTAAATTCATTATCGAGGTTTTAATCGGCTTTGATTTAACCTGCCCTTCGTTTGCTATTTCAATTTGCAATTCCTGCAATGCCATAACAGTGGCGTGTGGCAATTCATTTTCTTTGTCCTCAAGCAACCCAACCCTAAGGCAAAAAGACATACCCTCAACCAAAGCAAAAATCGCCCTCACTAGACTTCTTCTTTCGCTTTGGTTGAGTCTAGTAGGATCAAATTTTCGAGGTTCTTGGCCGTTTTTTAATGCCGGATAAACAAGGCAGATATCGTCCATCAGAGCCGAATAAATCAAGTTCATTCTTATAGTTGTCACGCTCGAAACACCCCCATTTATATTATCCCCCCAAATTACCTCTTATCATTACCTACCTCCATCCCTCTCAGATAAAAAGTTCTCTTGCTTTGTGAGTCACCCTTACTTTGAACAAAAGAGGCACAGATTTATTTTTCAGCGCTGGCTGAGGTGCCATTAAACAAATCCGCCCCTCTTTCTCAAAAGTTGACCCTCAACAATCAAACTATCCCTTAAGGCTTACACAAGATATGAGGCTGAACACCTAAATCTTTACAGGCACTTATAAAGGTATTAATAAGCCAGATAAGCTGGGTGTGATGTGGTTTGCATTTACCCTTAAGAGACAGATCTAAAAATATTGCTTCAAGCTGACTCTTGCTTATAAAAGGTGTTGCAAGAACAATTTTCCTTGTCGAATTCTGATTCTCGAATATTTTTGTCAGCGCATTGTGAAGATCACCCCAAACTTTCCCGCCCCTGACTCGGCTGATTTTGGTATTTTCGTAGTTTTTATTCCAGTCCCTGTCATGCTTTTCCTTAAAATCTTCCAGCGTAGAAAATACCCTGCCTATATTCTTAAGCCCCTGTGCCACAACCTCATGAAAACTACTCGCCCCATGACTGTCCTTTTTAGTGAATTTCGCATGAATAAACGTGATCGCAGGGGGGCTGGAGTCAGGTTCTAGGTAAATATGATCTGCCCATTCGTCATTCATATCATCACAGATAGTAATCCCAGGGGCTTTACAATAGTTATCTTCTATCTTTCTGAATAATGACGCGACGGGGAATTCTGAAATGTGATCTGGGAACGGTTTTACTCCTTTCTTGTGCCGCTTTTCTTTCTCGCTATTGACCCCTGTGAAGTCATATTTTTCATCAAAAATTGAAAGTATGGAGGTAAGACTAGGGATTAGACGTTTATCTTGAAAGCAAGATCGCCCAAAGTAGGCGTACTCTGGAGAGTTGAACATTATCGATATGGGTTTAGTATTATTTATATACTTACTGAGAGAGATTGGTGGTTCGCCTTTAATCTCAACAGAAATCTTTTCACAAATCCCAGAATAAAACGTTACCTGCTTTTTATTTAAGGTTATTTTAGCAGGTAATTCAGCACCTTTGAGGTGTAATTTTTTGGAGCTGTTTATACTAATAGAATGCTTGAATATATTGAAAAGCCTGGATATCTCTTCCGACGTACAGTCCCGCTCTGTCGAACCATCGTTTATCCGCAGCTTAGAGGTTCCATCACCACCTCTAATGGTTTCATCCAACTCGTCAAGATTTATGAATATTGCAGCAGGCTCGATTTTCTTTTTTTGAATATCACCTAGAGTAATGGGTGCTGCAAATTCGCTGATGAACTTACTTGCATTTGTAAGATCATTAATTTCTTCAATCGTAGAAATAACCCAGCTGGAAAATTCTTCTACACCAGTTTTTTTATCTCTGAATGTTACCCGAGATGAATTTGGGGTTAAGGTTATAGTATCGCCCTGAACACGAATCCTGAAGTTCTGAGGGATTGACCGACTTGAGGAGTTCGAGGCTAGCAAACCATTTAACTTGAAGGCTTCATATGACCGACTCCTGATTACAGCATTAGAAATCGCCATATTGTTCATGGTTACTTTTTCGTATTCAGGCGAATTCCTTCCTTGGAAATTGGTAAATCGCTCATAGTCAAATTCCTCTAGGTAACCATCTAAAGCCTTTTCCACATAAGGAACATTTCTTTTAGTAATAGCCACACAGTCATTGTATTCAACCATCAGTACAAAGCAGTACTTTTCCTCTTCAATGGTAGTTCCAACTAAAAAGGGTGGCTCAGATAGTTCTTTAAAGGCTATGGCCGAACAAATCACCTGCTCGGTTGCCGTTCCCAACTCCTCTTTCGTTATTCTAAACAAAGGTTTTCCAACACGATCCTCTGATAGCGCCTTAAATATTTCATTAATTTTCGTCTTGCTAATTTTTTTCTTTATTTTATAAAACTGAGCACTTTTCGAAAGATTTAGATTATATAAGTCCATTTTTATATTCCACTGTCAAACATCAGTGATGGCATTGTGCCTTTGGGCATACAAAAAAATCAATGCCAATATATGGCCTAACGCGCGGCACTCCCTAGCTATCTGGAGGCTGGAAGCAAACCTCTCTGGAGGTGTGTTTATCCGCTAGATTCACTGATCATTGCGTACTCCAGTGCAGGTGCAGGTGCAGGTGCAGGTGCAGGTGCAGGTGCAGGTGCAGGTGCAGGTGCAGGTGCA
>NZ_JABMCW010000103.1:6592-16852 GCF_013179705.1 Pseudomonas sp. CM25
CTGGAAGCAAACCTCTCTGGAGGTGTGTTTATCCGCTAGATTCACTGATCATTGCGTACTCCAGTGCAGGTGCAGGTGCAGGTGCAGGTGCAGGTGCAGGTGCAGGTGCAGGTGCAGGTGCAGGTGCAAAGGATAGTTTTAGAGATATATGCCAGCAGTCCAAATTTAAAAACCATTGCAAATCATATGATTATGATAATTTTCGACTCCTGGTGCCGCACCATACGCAGTACTCAAAAGGCTCACCGAAAGGTGAGCCTTTTTTGTTTCCAGCCCTCGCCAAACCCCTATCATCCCCGCTTGAACAAAGACCCCAAAGCCAACACGATCGGTGTAGGAGCTGGCTTGCCTGCGATGGGCTGCAAAGCAGCCCCGCCAATCTCAACAAAACCCCAGTCCCCGATCTCCAGCGCAACCCAGATGCCGACACGTCTTCAAACAGAATCGCTTTGACTTGCCACCCTCCTCCCGCTACGATTTTATCGTAAATTTTAGATAACTTCGTCGAGACCAGCCCATGGCACTGCAATTCCACGAAAGTCCCTTCCACGCCACCCACGATGCAGAAACGGCCAGCAAAATGGCCCTGAAAATGGACCTGTCCATTTTCATCACGGACTGCATCAAAAAAATGGGCCTCAAACAGCACGAGGCCGCAGCCAGGCTGAACGTTACCCAGTCCCGGGTATCCGAGCTTGCAAATGGCAAGATCGAGAAATTTACCCTGGACGCCATGATGGACATGCTCGACAAGCTCGGCTTTCGCACCAGCCTGACCCTGCCTTCGAACGATGCCGGTTCACCACCCCAGATAATCATCACCCAAGCGCCTGGTGGCTAAACCCTGTACCCCATCTTCCGTAGCTCGTGCTTGAGCTCCTTCATCCGCTCTTCAGCGACCTGCATCGCGTGCCGGTCGGACCTGTTGGTCGTTTTCACAAACGAATGCAGCACGACGACCATATCCGCAAATTTGGCCACATACACGCACCGGAATGCCGGGCTGCCGTTGATGATGAGCTCAATCGCACCCGTGCCGACAGATTCCGTCAATGACTTGATTGGCCGGTCAGGGTCCTGTCCATACTGGATGCGTCGCAGATCCTTGCCAAAATCGTTCTGCACGTCCTGGGGTAGGTCCTTGTATTCACGCTCAGCGGCTGCACTCACAAACGCAAACTTCTTCAACGGTCTATCCACGGCGAGATAATGGGGAGTGTGGACGGCAGGGATGCCGGTCGGCGGGGAATTTAGCGCAGCCGCATGCAGTTGGAGGGAATAGAAATGTTTCGCGATTTAAGCGCGAAATATCGTGTTTCTTTCGTCTGCTAAAACGCGCATGACCTTTAACACGGCGCCTTGAGATCGCCTGGGGTTGCTACTCGCTGGAGATGCCAACGCGTGGAAACCGATGTGAGAAAACACGGTGAATGCCGCGCTCAGGACGATGGGCTACGACACCAAGGTGGATATCTGCGGCCACGGGTTCCGAGCCATGGCGTGCAGCGCGCTGGTTGAGTCCGGGCACTGGTCGAAGACGGCTATCGAGCGACAGATGAGCCACAAGGAACGCGACAACGTGCGCGCCGCCTATACCCACAAAGCCGAGTTCCTCGAAGAGCGCCGGATGATCATGACTTGGTGGAGCCGGTTTCTGGAGGCAAACCGCGAGGAGCATGTCACCCCGCTGAGTTCGCCAATCAGTCAGGTGAGAACGTGACGCGCCTTCGCAGTGCCAAGAGGACCGAGTAGCCCGCCGCGCTACCTCCCAAGCCCGCTGTGAAGTTACCCACGGCTCCGCATGAAGCTCCTCCGCGCGGGTCCATTGAAACGAGGCGGCAAAGCCGCCCCGTTTCAATGGACCTAACCTTATTAAAAACCACTGGCACAGTTGTCTTCTGTGGAAAACCACTGATGTCCACCGGGGGATAGTTTTATCCACAGGCGCTAACCCCTTGAAATCGCTTTGCTTGACGAACATTGTCCACAAGCGTAGACCGGTAGATGCAAGCGCTGCCGAGGCAGCCGAATGTGGCCAGAAACCTGAAAGGTCACGCCGCTACCGCGGTGGTTCGCCCCCAAGTACGATTCGCGTCCGGTAGCTCGTACGGTCACTACCCATGTGATGGATGCCAACTAAATAACGTTGCCCATGCGGCAGCCAACCTACCCTCCTGCCCAGCAGCATCCTATCCGCTTGGTAATTTCTTATGCGCCAACCTGCGCCCGTCTCTTTCTCTGGAAAGAGACGGGCGCTCCTACCACTGCTGCAGCTCACGTCGCACATGGCTTTGCGGCAATACCCCTCGTGACAATCGGCGTGACAAACGCCGATGTCACCAGCAACACCGACCACCCCCAGTCGCCCAATACGACCCCTTCAAACGCTTTTCGCTTGGAGAGTGGCGCCAAACCAGGACACGTCTTGAGCGCATCGGTCATATCCAGGGTGAAATGCTGACCATTGGTAAAGGTGAGCTCAAGGCTGGCGCCCGATCGAGGCTGTACATCCTTCAGACGGGGACGTTTCATCGATGCCATGTCATGTTCCCCACAGAACAGCATGAAGCTCTTCTCCGCTCTTTCTTCTGGAAGGATACGGGCCTTTGAGGTACGCCAAAATTTCCAATAAATTCCAGCGTCGTGAATATCCTGCCCTCACAGCAAGAAACCGTTCGTCTGGTGCCGCACCATACACAGCATCCAAATGCTCAATGCGAGTCAATGAAAACCGGGTGACAAGTCCGGCCGGAAAATGCGAGACTTTCTTTAAACTGCACCTTGCATAAAAAACTCAACCGGAACACTAAAGAACTCAGCAAACCCTTTTATCTGGGCAACCGTCATTTTCCTTTTATTGTTCAGTATTTCAGAAACAGCACTTTGAGTTGCAATATCAGACAAATCCTTTTGTTTAACACCCCTGTCCGAAATCAGAAACGCGAGCGCTTCCGCCTGGGAGGTCTGAGGTATCAACACCGTTTCAGTTTCGTACTCGTACACTCGATCGGCGACCAGCTCGGCGAAACGTGCTGCTGCGTGATCTTCACTATCCGCATGCGAGTAAAGCTCATCGATTATCGCCATTCGCCCGTGCAAGTCATTGTCGTCTTTAATAGGATCATGACATGCAGATAGCAATTTGGACATTGTGGATATCTGATCACTCAGACTATCGAGCATGGGTGAAATGTTAGCTATGAAGGAATCTAGTCCAGTGGCTTCGATCTTATCACGCTTCATTTTGTCACCTGTAATTGCATTATATTAAATAGAGCCAATCTGCCCGTTCAGCTACTTGACATCACTTCTGCACCACTTGTCATATCCGGCATGGGGCAGAATATCCTTCAGGTAAATGGTGCCGGTTCGCGTGTTGACCCATGCGATGAGTCGACACTCATTTTTCTTGATATCAAAGACATAGATATCAAGTGGTCCTTTTTTGCTTGGGTGTCTCAGCTTTGAGTGAGGGATGCGATCAACGTTCCACCCTGAGGCGGTTACCCACACGCCACGAATCTGCTCGAAGGATTCAAACCGAAGGGGAGGTCTGTCAAAGGTGGTCAGCCACAGGTTCAGTGGCTCTTTCCACTGACTATTATCGATAGCCTGTGCAACCGCCGTCTTGGTTACCACTCGCATGTTCTATGCTCCGGCGTGCTTACATGCAACAAAAATTATCGCATATCCAGATATCTTTCAAGCAGATATCTGCGAGCCAGATAAATCCGCGAAGCGGCGCGCGGCGCTCGATCTCACAGGCGATTGGCTGGTCTTTAACAGGTTGCATCAGGGCTGACAGGTGCTTGCCGCAAGAGGTGCAGCGCCTGTGAAATCGAGCGCTGAATATCTTGTGGCATGCACCTACCGGCCCTGACGCAATCCCTGCAGAAGCCTGGCTTGCCGGCGAAGAGCTGCGCAGCAGCCCCCAGCCGCCTCAATCAAAACGCCGTGCTGACCGTCAACGACAGGTTGCGCGGGTCGCCGTAGATGCCTCCGGCATAGAACCCATACTGGGTGTAGTAGTGCTTGTCGAACAGGTTGTTGGCGTTAAGGGTGACGCTCACATCATCGGTCAGCTGGTACTTGGCCATGGCATTCCAGATGGCATAACCGGACCAGTTGACATCGGTGGCACCGTTGCTCACGCCATTGGTGGGCTGGCCGGCCGGGCTTGAAATGGCGCGGATGTTGGTCTGTGCAGTCACACCGGCACCCACGGTCAGGCGGTCAAGCGGGCCGCCCATCCGGTAAGTGGTCGAGGCCTTGAACAGGTGCGACGGGTCGCTGCGGCCGTCGCTGTCGATGCGGCGGAAGTGCAGGTAGGTGTAGCCGGCGTACACGTTCCAGTTGGGGGTCAGCGCGCCGGCGACTTCCAGGTCGATACCGTCGGTTTCCACGCCGGAGCCTGCCTTGTAGGCGCTGGCCCCAGTCGGCGTGGTCAGGTCGCCATCGAGCACGGCCTTGTTTTCCTGCTTGGTGCGGAAGTACGCCGCCGAGGCGTTCAGGCGGCCGTCGAACCACTCGCCCTTGACCCCGGTTTCGTAGCTTTGCCCACGAATCGGCTCGACCTTGCTGCCGCTCACGGTTTCCGACGTTTGCGGGGTGAAGATGTCGGTGTAGCTGGCGTACAGCGAGTAGTTGTCGTTGAGGTCGTAGACCGCACCCAGGTACGGGGTGACGATGCCGTTTTCTTCCTGGCTGCTGCGCTCACCGGTCACGCTGCGGGTAACCGACGAGTAGTTGCTGGTGCGTACGCCGACAATCACCGACAAGGGGTCGGTAATGCTCAGGCGGGTAGCGGCATACATGCCCTGCAGGCGGGTGGTGGTCTTGCTGTGCAGGCCGGTACGCGAGGCGATGATGTCATAGTCATCATCCACGCCATTGTGCCAGTTGCTGACCGGGAAGCCGTTGTTGGCGCGGAACTGGCAGCCCAGCGCGGGCGCGCTGGCCATGCCGTCGCCAACCATGGTGCAGGTGTATTGCGGCGACCAGCCCACGGTGCGGCTGTCGTTGTAGCCGACCATGGCCTGATGGGTGCGACCGAACAGCTGGAACGGGCCGGACAGGTCGATCTGTGCCGATTGCTGGGTGGTGTCGCTGGAGCTGTGCAGGCCGTTCAACACGGCGCCGCTGCCGTCCTGGTCCCAATAGCCGCCGTAGCTGCCGCGCCCAGCCGAATTGACCTTGGCCAAGCCGCGATGGTTGAGGGCCTCGGTGGTGGCTTGGGAGGCTTTCAGGTCCAGCGTCCAGTCGTTGTCGAAGCGGTGCTCCAGCGAGCCGAATGCAGTGCGGGTGGTGTACTCGCCAAAGCTCCAGCTGGGCACCACGTTGGTGCTGCGTGGCAGGTCGGTCTTGCTGCCGTCGCGGTACCACAGCGGGATGTTCGCACCCCAGCCGCCACCCACCACCTTGTTGTATTCGTACTGGTAGCCGGCACCCAGGGTGGTGGCCTCGTCCAGGTCGAACTCGAAATTGGCCAGCGCGGCGCGAGAGCGCTCGGACTGGTTGTCACGGAACGAGTTGGCGTCCTGCTGGGTCATCACGAAGCGTGAACGCAGGCGGCCGTCCTCGGACAGCGGCAGGTTGAGGTCTGCGCCCAGGCGGCGTTTGTCCCAGCTGCCATATGTGGCGTAGGCGCTGCCACCGAAGGTCCTGGTCGGCGCCTTGCGGATCAGGTTGACGGTGGCCGAGGGGTCGCCGGTGCCGCCCAGCAGGCCGTTGGCGCCGCGCACGATGTCGATGCGTTCGTACAGGTCCATGTTCAGCGCGTTGCCGCTGCCGCTGAAGTCAGAGCCGCCCTGGGTCTGCAGGCCATCGACCTTCCAGTTGCTGATCGAATAGCCACGGGCACGGTAGTCGGTACGCCCGCCCACCTCGGACTTGTTGGCCGTTACGCCGGGCGTGGTTTCCAGTGCCTGTTCGATGGTGTGGATGCCGCGGTCTTCCATTTGCTGGCGGGTAATGGTGGTGACCGACTGAGGCGTTTGCCGCGGCGTCAGGTTCAGGCCGGTGGAGCTGCGGGTGCGCTCGACGGTGTAACCCAGTTGGCCTGCGTCGTCGGCGGGCAGCAGTGCGCTGTCCTCAATCTGTGTGGCATCCAGCTCCAGCGGTTTACTGTCTGCCGCCATGACGCCACCACTGATGGCGACGGCGATGAAAAAGGCCAAGGGGTTGAGGCGATTGCCATTTTGGCTGATGGGAATGAAAGCTTTCGGGGTGCTCTTGGGATTCATTTGGGAAGGCTTCGTATTTGCAGATGATTTTTTGTTAGGATTCTAGGCATCGGCCCTCCCGGCTCCAGACCCGACATGTACGGGGATGTAATTGAACGTAACGAGTGCCCTCGGCCCTCTCCGAACAGGTTTTTTTTGCGTATGAGCACGACCCTGCTGGTTGTCGACGATGACGACGAGATCCGCGAACTTCTATGTGATTACCTCACAGATGCCGGTTACAGCGTGCTGGCAGCTGCCGACGGCGGGCAGATGCGTGAACAGCTGGCCCGTCAGAAAGTGGACCTGGTGGTGCTCGACCTGATGCTGCCTGGCGAGGACGGCCTGAGCCTGTGCCGGCAGTTGCAGGCCACGCCGGGGCTGGCGGTGATCATGCTGTCGGCCAAGGGCAGCACCCTGGACCGCATCATCGGCCTGGAAGTAGGTGCCGACGACTACCTCGCAAAGCCTTTCGAACCGCGTGAACTGATCGCCCGGATCAAGGCCGTGCTGCGTCGCCCGCAACGCCTGGACAGCACCGCCGAAGAGCCGGCGGCGGACGCCCGGCTGTTCGCCGGGTTCCGTCTTGAACATGTAAAACGCCTGCTCACCCGGCCCGACGGCGAGACGCTGACCCTGCCCCGTTCCGACTACCGCGTGCTGCGCGAATTGCTCGAAGCCAATAACCGGGTGGTGTCCCGCGACCAGCTGACGCGCAGCGCATTTGGCCGCGATCACCTGCCCGACGACCGCTCGGTGGACATGTGCGTCAGCCGTCTGCGCCAGCACCTGCGCCGGGCGCCGGCGGGTGCCGCGCAAATCCTCACCATCCGCAACGAAGGCTACCTGCTGAGCGTCGCCAGCCACCTGGCCGATTCCTGACATGCGCTGGCTTCGCCGGCTGTGGCCGCGCACCTTGTTCGGCCAGCTGCTGCTGATCATGGTCAGCGGTACGCTGGCGATCCAGTTGATGTCCAGCAGCATCTGGTTCGACGTGCGTTTTGCCCAGGTACTCGAAGCCCCTGTGCGGCTGATCGCGGCGCGCAGCGCCCCCCTGATAGCCAGCGCTTCCTGCCACGGCGGCGGGCAACAGGCGCCGGCCCATTACCAGTTACGCTGCGCCGAGACGCTACCTGCGCCGGGGCATGACGAGCGCCGCGGGCGCCGCCGCGTCGAACTGCTACTGCAACAGGCCCTCAAGTACGAGCTGGGGCACGCACAGGAGGTGCGCCTGTTGAAGGTGCAACTGACTGATGAGCTGGGCCAGCCGATCGTCTGGCGCAGCCTGTTCGGCCTGCGCACCGCCCATGCGCATATCGAATTTGCGGTGCCGTTGGCCGATGGCCACTGGCTGACCATCGACGGCCAGGAGCTGCAAGGCTGGAGCGGCGAGTCGGCTTGGGTGCTGATCAGCGACTACCTGGTGCGGGTGTATGCACTGCGCATTGTCGCGGTATTACTGGTGTGCCTGATTGCCGTGCGTCTGTGCCTGCGCCCGTTGCGACGTCTGGCCGATGCCGCCCGCGGCCTGGGAGGCAACCTGGAGCAACCGCCGTTGGCGCTGGATGGGCCGCAGGAAGTGCGCCAGGCGGCTCAGGCCTTCAACGCCATGCAGCAGCGGCTGATCGAGATGGTCAATGACAAAGCCTACTTCCTGGCCGCCGTGTCCCACGACCTGCGCACCCCGCTGACGCGCATGCGCCTGCGCCTGGAACGCCTGCCGGACGACGAACACCGCCAGCGCTTGCGGCAGAACATCACGCAGATGGACGACATGATCGGCCAGGTGCTCGACTACTTGCGCGCGGGGGAGCAGCAGAATTTGCAACAGGTGGACTTGGACCGGCTGGTAGCACGTCAGTGCGCCGACCTGGCCACTGCCGAAGAACCGCTGCCGGTGCACGGCCAGGCGGGCAGCCTGCAGGTCGATGCCCTGCTGCTGCAGCGCTGCCTGCAAAACCTGCTGGTCAATGCGTTGCGTTACGCCAAGGATGTTTCGGTCACACTGGAACGGGCGCCCACCGGGGTGTTCATCCATATCGACGATCGTGGGCCAGGCATTGCGCCGGGCCTGCTGGCGACCATCACCGACCCGTTCGTGCGTGGTGAAGGATCGCGCAACCAGGCGTCCGGCGGCTATGGCCTGGGGTTGAGCATCGCCCTGCGCATCGCCAGCAGCCATGGCGGTGAGCTGATGCTGTCGAACCGCGAAGGCGGCGGGTTGCGGGTCAGCGTGCTGCTGCCCATCTGATCAGGTAACAGTCTTTTACCGATTGCCCAGGTTTTCCCTGGCCTGCCTTTGCCTATCCTAGGCCCGGTCATCCTGCCTGCGATGGACCCATGAAACACTCTCTTCCCAGCCGCTACGCCAGCCTCACCATCTGCCTGCTGTTCAGCTTCGCCAGCCTGCCACTGCTGCCGCAACATGCCTGGCTGTGGCCGATCACACTGCTTACTGCGCTGCTGAGCCTGGTCGGCCTGAACGACCTGCGCCAAAGCCATCATGCGGTGCGCCGCAACTACCCGATTTTGGGCAACATCCGCTACCTGATCGAAACCATCCGCCCGGAAATCCGCCAGTACCTGATCGAGGGCGACGATGACAAACTGCCGTTCTCGCGATCACAGCGCTCGCTGGTGTACGCCCGCGCCAAGAATGAAAGCGCCGAGAAAGCCTTCGGCACGCTCAACGATGCCTACAAGCCCGGCTTCGAGTTCATCAGCCATTCGATGCTGCCGGTGGCCACGCCAGACCCGGCCTCGTTCCGCATTGCCATTGGCGGGCCGCAATGCCGCCTGCCGTACTCGGCGTCGATCTTCAACATCTCGGCCATGAGCTTCGGCGCCCTCAGCGCCAACGCCATTGCCGCACTCAATCGCGGCGCACGCATGGGCCGTTTTGCCCATGACACCGGCGAAGGCAGCATCAGCCCTTACCACCGCGAACACGGCGGCGACCTGATCTGGGAAATTGGCAGCGGCTACTTCGGCTGCCGCACAGCGGACGGGCGTTTCGATGCGCAACGCTTTGCCGAGCAGGCGCGCTCGGCGCAGGTGAAGATGATCGAGGTCAAGCTCAGCCAAGGTGCCAAACCGGGCCACGGCGGCATCCTGCCGGGTCACAAGGTCAGCCGCGAAATTGCCGAAACCCGTGGCGTGCGCGTAGGCGAGGACTGCATTTCGCCGGCAACGCACAGCGCCTTCCGCACGCCGGTCGAGCTGCTGCAGTTCGTGGCCAGCCTGCGCGAGTTGTCGGGGGGCAAGCCGGTGGGCTTCAAGTTCTGCCTGGGTCACCCGTGGGAGTTCATGAGCATTGCCAAGGCCATGCTGGCCACCGGTATCACCCCGGACTTCATCGTTGTCGATGGCAAGGAGGGCGGCACCGGCGCGGCGCCGCGGGAGTTCAGCGACAACATGGGCGTGCCGATGCGCGAAGGCCTGATGTTCGTGCACAACACCCTGGTCGGCCTGAACCTGCGCGCCAGCATCCGCATTGGCGCGGCGGGCAAGATCGTCAGTGCCTTCGACATTGCCAGTGTGCTGGCCATCGGGGCGGACTGGGTCAATTCGGCACGTGGCTTCATGTTCGCCATCGGCTGCATCCAGTCGCAGAGTTGCCACACCAACAAATGCCCGACCGGCGTGGCCACGCAGGACTCCTTGCGCCAGCGCGCACTGGTGGTGCCGGACAAGGCCGAGCGGGTCGCCAGCTTCCACCGCAACACCCTGCACGCGCTGGCCGAGATGCTGGCGGCCGCTGGCCTGGAGCACCCTGCGGAGCTGAAGCCCAAACATTTGGCACGGCGGGTCAGCCCCAGTGAAATCGGGCTGTTTTCGGACCTGCACACGTTTCTGAAGCCGGGCGAATTGCTCAGCGGCTCGATCGAAAGCGAATTTTATGCGCGGATGTGGCGGATGGCACGTAGCGACAGCTTTGCGCCGGAGACCGGGGAAGGGGAAGTGCGGGCTGCAGGGGTTCGGCGCAGGGCTGCCGAGCCGGCATGAAAGCCTGGGGCCGCAAGGCAGCCCCAGACCATCA
>NZ_JABMCW010000104.1:0-16674 GCF_013179705.1 Pseudomonas sp. CM25
CTTGCCCAAGTACGGCGTGACATCAAAATCCACCACGGCCCAGACCCCGCCTTCATAGTCGGGGTTCGCCACGTGGACATCAACTTCCCGAGGCTGCGGAAGTGCCTCCCTATCAGCGACCAACCCCTCGAAATGAAGCGCCAGCGCCTCATGGACATTGTCCAGTGCCTGAGCAACGGTAGCACCGGCGGAGAAGCAGCCCGGCACATCGGGAACGGTCACGCCGTAATCCGAACCGGCATCCTTGTGCAATACGACCGGAAATTTCATTGGTTGTCTCCTCTGACGCCCAGGTTGGGACCGCCACGAGCCGGGTTTACACCGGCCTGTTTCAAAATGCTGTGTACTGTGCCTTTGGGCAAGTCAATTTTGGGATGAGGAACTTTAACTCTCCCCTTCTTGCTGGGGTGCCTGAACTGGTGATGACTCCCTTTTATCTCCACCAGATAGATCCGATAGCCAAGTAGGAAAATACTTGTCGCAACATAGGAAATCCGCCAGAGCCATCGCGATAAGCGTGCAGGACCGACAAGCGCACATCACCGTCGAGGCCAACGACTGGCATAGCGCGTCCAGACAGCTGGACGTCGAGCCCAGGCAACTGCGCCTGCGCCAATGGCCCTATGGTGACGGGTCAATCAGCCAGTCACCAGGAGTTGTGCCATGTCCGATTTCATCACCGTCCTGCGCGAAACCTGCCCGACGCCGGTCGTGGACGCCACCAAGTGGAAACGCATCGGCGGCGATCCGCACACCGTCAACCTCAATGCCTACCTGTCGGCTGACGGCAGCAAGATCATGGGCACCTGGATCTGCACCCCGGGCAAGTTCGAGGTCAACTACGACAAATGGGAGTTCTGCCACTTCCTCGATGGCTACTGCATCATCACCCCGGAAGGCGAAGAGCCGAAGCACCTGAAGGCGGGTGATGTGTTCGTGATCGAACCGGGGATGAAAGGGACCTGGGAAGTGGTCGAGACCGTGCGCAAGTATTTCGTCTTCGCCTGATTTGTGATCATTACCGGCGACAGGGCCGGTACAGGCAAAAAAAATCGCGGAACAGGCGCCCTGCCCTCTGGTGCGCAGTTACAGAGGTAAGGCCGCCTGGCCCGCGATGAAGCCCACCTTTTGCGTCAATCCTTCTTGCGATAACCCTCGACGATGGCCGAGAAGTCCTTGCCGCCTTCGCCGCGCAGGCTCATGGCCTGATACAGCTGCTGGGCCAGCGCCCCCAGGATCACCGGCTGGTGCGCCTGGCGAGCGGCTTCGGTCGCCAGCCCGAGGTCCTTGAGCATCAGCTCGGCGCCAAAGCCACCGGTGTAACCACGTGATGCCGGCGCTGTTTCGATGATGCCCGGCCATGGGTTGTAGGTGTCCGAGCTCCAGCAACGCCCAGTCGAACTGTTGATGATGCAGGCCAGCACCTTGGTGTCGATGCCCAGCGCGTTGCCCAGGGCCATGGCTTCGGACACGCCGATCATCGAAATACCCAGCAACAGGTTGTTGCAGATCTTGGCGATCTGCCCGGTGCCGACCTCACCGCAGTGCACGATATTGCGGCCCATCTGCTCCAGCACCGGCTTGAGGGTGGCGAACAGCTCGGCGCTGGCGCCGACCATGAAGGTCAGGGTGCCCGCTGCCGCGCCGCCCGTGCCACCGGACACCGGCGCATCGCCCATGTCCACGCCCTTGGCCGCTGCTGCCTTGGACACCTCACGCGCGGTCTGCGGGTCGATGGTGCTGCAGTCCAGCGTTGGCGTACCGGGGCGAATGCCGGCCAGCACGCCATCTTCGTTCAGGTAGACGCTGCGCACATGGGCCGCAGCCGGCAGCATGGTGATCACCAGCTCGCTGCTGGCCGCCGCGTCCTTGGGTGATGGGCTGATCTGCCCGCCCAGTTCGGCAAGCTCGGCCAACACGGCCTTGTTCAGGTCGAACAGGTTCAGCTGGTGCCCGGCCTTGATCAGGTTGCGGGCCATGGGCGCGCCCATGTTGCCCAGGCCGATGAATGCGATACGCATGAGGTGCTCCTTAGCGCAGGCTGATGGTGGTGTTCACACCGTCGTTGACGCTGTCATCATCGAACCAGCGAGCGGTGACGGTCTTGGTCTGAGTGTAGAACTGCACCACTTGCTTGCCGTACGGGCCCAGGTCGCCGAGCTTGGAGCCACGAGAGCCGGTGAAGCTGAAGAACGGTACCGGCACCGGGATCGGGATGTTGATACCGACCTGGCCGATGTCGATTTCGCTCTGGAACTTGCGCGCGGCCGCGCCGCTCTGGGTGAACAGGCCGGTGCCGTTGCCGAACGGGTTGGCGTTGACCAGGGCGATGGCCTCGTCGAGGGTTTCGACCTCGAGGGTTACCAGCACCGGGCCGAAGATTTCCTGGGTGTACACCTGCATGTCGGTCTTCACCCCCGAGAACAGGGTCGGGCCGACAAAGTTGCCTTGTTCGTAGCCCGGCACGCTGACGTCACGGCCGTCGAGTTCCAGCTTGGCGCCTTCCTGGATGCCGCTTTCGATCAGGCCCAGCACACGCTCCTTGGCACGCCTGGAAACCACCGGCCCGACATCGGTGCCCGGCTCGCAGCCGGCATTGACCTTGAGCTTGCTGGCGGCGTCCTTGATATCCGGCAGCCATTCGCGGGCCTTGCCCACCAGCACCGCCACCGAGGTGGCCATGCAGCGCTGGCCCGCCGCGCCGAAGGCGGCACCGACCAGGGCGTTGACGGTTTGCGTGCGATTGGCATCAGGCAGCACCACGGCGTGGTTCTTTGCGCCCATCATCGACTGCACGCGCTTGCCGTGCTGGCTGCCCAGGTTATACACGTGGGTGCCCACTTCGGTGGAACCGACGAAGGAAATGGCCTTGATGTCCTGGTGGGTGCAAATGGCGTCCACCACCTGCTTGCCGCCGTGCACAACGTTGAGCACCCCGGCCGGTACGCCGGCTTCCAGCGCCAGCTCGACCAGCAGCATGGTCGAAAGCGGGTCCTGCTCGGACGGTTTGAGCACGAAGGTGTTGCCGCAGACGATAGCCATGGGGAACATCCACAGCGGGATCATCGCCGGGAAGTTGAACGGGGTGATGCCGGCACACACGCCGATCGGCTGGCGCAGGGTATAGGTATCGACACCGCCGGCAACGTTTTCGGCGAACTCGCCCATTTGCAGGGTGCCGATGGAGGCTGCGTGCTCGACCACTTCCAGGCCGCGGAAGATATCGCCTTCGGCGTCGGCCAGAGTCTTGCCCTGCTCGGCACTGAGCACCTGGGCAATACGCTTGGTGTGTTCGCGGATCAGCGCCTGCAGCTTGAGCATGATGCGCATGCGTGCGCCGATCGGGGTGTTGCGCCAGGTCTGGAAGGCGCGGTGGGCAGCCGCCACGGCAGCGTCGACTTCCTCGGCGGTGGCAAATGGCACGCGCGCCAGCACCTCCTGGGTGGCCGGGTTGACGATGTCGCGCCATTCGCTGGTAGTGGATTCGACCCATTGGCCATCGATCAGCAGCTTGACCTGCTCGACTTTGGTCTGGTCAGGGGATTGCGGTGCGTTCATCTGCGTTCTCCTTGGAATTATTGTCGGGACGAGATCGCCAGCGCCGGGCAAACGCGAGGTGGCGTCCTGAGGCATGTTTCGAGTATAGATGTGCAAACATCCAACAAGAACGCACAAAAAAACCGGATCATCATGCAAAAAGACCTCACATCCCTGAGCGCGCTCAACTGGGACGACCTGAAGTTCTTCCTCGAAGTCGCCCGCACCCGCAAGGCCAGCAGTGCCGCCAAACGCCTGAGCGTCGACTACACCACGGTGTCGCGGCGCATCACTTCGCTGGAGGGTGCGCTGGGCACCTTGCTGTTCGAAAAATCCCGGACCAACGGCTTTGTCCTTACCGCCGAGGGGCAACGCCTGCTGGGCTATGCCGAGTCGATCGAGAGCACCCTGCACATGGCGTGCGAGCAGGTTTCGGGGTCGGGCGTGGCGTTGTCGGGGCATGTGCGCATGGGCTGCACCGAAGGCTTCGGCAGCTTCTTCATCACCCCGCAACTAAGCCACTTCGTCGATGCCTACCCGGCTATTTCGGTGGATATCCTGCCGCTGCCGCACTTCATCAGCCTGTCCAAGCGCGAGGCGGATATCGTCATTGCCCTGGAGCGGCCGGAGCACGGGCCTTACGTGTGCTGCAAGCTGTGCGACTACCGCTTGCGGCTGTATGCGACCCAGGATTACCTGAACAGCCATACGCCGATCCGCCAGGTGTCGGACCTGGCCCGGCACCCGTTCATCAGCTATGTGGATGACCTGGCGTTCAGTTCCGAGCTGCTGTACCTGGCCAACCTGATCCCCAACGCCAATGCACACTTGCGCAGTACCAGCGTGATCGCCCAGTACACGGCGGCGTTGCAGGGCCGTGGGCTGGCGATCTTGCCGTGCTTTCTGGCGGCGCAGGATCCCCGGCTGGTCACGGTGCTGCCTGGTGAGATCGAGGTGACGCGGCAATTCTGGATGTACTGCCGGGAGGATTTGCGCAAGTTGAAGCGCATTACCTTGTTGTGGGATTACATCCGTGGGGTGACCGAGGCGAATGCGCCGTTGTTGATGGGTGAGACGCGGGAGATGCGCTTTGCTCAAGAATGAAGGGGCTGCTACGCAGCCCATCGCCGGCAAGCCGGCTCCCACAGGTACAGTGTGATCTCGAAGCCAACACAGTACCTGTGGGAGCGGGGTTACCCGCGAACACCGGCGCAGCCGGTGCCAGGCCTGTGGGTCAATGATCAGTAGGACGCCACCACGATGGACACTCGCCGGTTCTCGGTACGCCCGGCGCTGGTGCGGTTGTCCGCCACGGGCTGTGTGCTGCCCAGGCCACGGCTGTGGATGTTCTGCGCCTGCATGCCGACCCCGACCAGCGCCTTGGTCACGCTCTGCGCGCGGCGCGCAGACAGCTGCTGGTTATAGGCCGCCTTGCCCGAGGCATCGGCATGCCCATCCACCCGCACACCCTGGATACCAACGCCGAGCAGCGCCTTGCCGATGCGCTCGACAATCGCCTGGCTCTGCCCGTTGAGGCTGTCCAGATCGCTGCCGAACAGCACCTTGCCGGACAGGTCGTAAGCCCAGCCTTCGTCAGTCGGGGTAAAGCCCTCGCGCTTGAGCACGGCAATCTGTTCGGCGGTAAGGCCCTTTGGCGGGGTGTTCTGGCAGCCGGTTAGCGCCAGAACAGCGAGCAGCATGGCCAAAAAGGGGAATCGTAAAGCCTGCATCACGGGTTCAACTCCTGTTGTCGATTTCATTGGCGGACCGTTCCGTCTGCGCCACTTGCCATTGGCCAGGGCGTTTGCGCTTGGCCTGGTACATCGCCGCATCGGCGGCATTGAGAAGACTGGCGGGGTCAGCGCCGTCATCCGGGTAGAAGGCGATGCCGACGCTCAGTGAGGTGGCGATACTGCGGCCGCTGTCCAGCTGCACCGGCAGCTTCATGCTGGACACGATCTTTTCGGCGATGTGCTCGGCGTCCGGACGCGAATGCAAAGGCGTCAGCAGCACAGCGAACTCGTCGCCACCCAGCCGCGCCACCAGGTCGTGCTCGCGCAGCTGGGCACGTATACGGTCGGCTACGCTGATCAGCACTTCATCGCCCACGGCATGGCCGAGGGTGTCGTTGATCTGCTTGAAGTGGTCGCTGTCGAGGAACAGCAAGGCCAGGTGATCCTGCTGACGCGCCGCATTGCGCAGGCTGCGGGTCAGACGGCCCTCGAAAAACGCCCGGTTGGGCAGGCCGGTCAGGCTGTCGTGGCTGGCCTGGTGGGCCAGGGTCTGGTTTTCGCTCTGCAGGTGGCTGTGCCACACCTCAAGCTCATCCAGCAAGGCATTGAAGTCGTTGCCCAGCTCGTTGAGCTCGGCAATCGGCGCTTCCGGCACGCGGCGGTCGAAGCTGCGCTCGCGGCGGGCAGCGTGGGCGACACTGGCCAGGCCACGCAACGGGCGGACGATATCGCCGAGCAGGCGCCGTGACAAATATTGCGCAGCCAAGGCACTGAGTACCGTGCAAAACACGATACCGGCCAAGCCGCTGAGCAGGAACAGCAGCAAGCTACGGCCCTGGCCGACCAGCTCGATGTGCCCGACCTGCTGCTGCTGGTGCATGATCGGCAGGTTGACCGGCTCATCCAGCAGGGCGGTTGCAACCTGCACTTCCAGCTGCGCGAACATGCCGGTATCGCCGCGTTGCCAGTGCGCCAGCTGCACCCCCTCGTTGTTGAAGACCTTGGCCTCGGCCACTTCCTCGGTGCTGGCGATCAGCGCCAGCGATTCATTGGCAGCCGCGCTGTCGTCGAACACCACTGCCGCTTCCACGGTGTAGGTGATCGAACGGGCGATCAGGTGCAGGTTCTGGTTGGCGTAGACGCGCAGCGCAAGCACGCCCAGCAGGGTCAGGGAAATCCCGGCCAGGCCGACGGCGAGCAAGGCCACGCTGAGGTGGCCACGGCCCAGCACCGAGCGCAAGGTTGGCCGCAGGCCTGGCTTGCGTGTCGGCTTCATGGCTGCACCGCCCGACGCCGCGACAGTTGCAGCACACTGGGGTGAATACGCACCCCGGAACGTGCCACCGAGTCGAGGTTGACCTCAAAAGCCACCTGCTGGTCGCTGACCCGCAGGCAGAACAGGCTGCCGACCGTGCACGGGTCACCCGCTTCGCTGATACTCAATACCGGGTGGCCGTTGACACGCTGGAACAGGCGGTCTCGCTGGCCTTGGTCGAGTTTGCCGATGTAGACGGCGTCACACGCCTGGGCGACCTGGGTATCTTCTGCCAGCAGGCGCCGCACCTGCAGCGGGCGGCCCGACTCCTGCACATGGCCCTTGATCAGGTCATCGGCGTATTCGGTCGGGCCGACCAGGCAAAGTCGCAAGGGTGAGGGGTCGACGGGCCAGCGGGCGTAGCTGAAGATGCCCAGTACTACCTGGGTGACCGCTTTGGCGCGTTGCTGCGCCTGGGCGGCGGTCGTGGCTGTTTCTGCCTGGGCAAGGCCTGCGATAAGAAACAGGGCGGCCAGCAATAGCGAAAGCGCACAGCTTGTCACTCGCCTCCCGGCCACGTTCATGTGGGAAATCTCTTATGTCCCTTCCGATATCGGCGCAACGATAGCACATGGCCGCATCACTGTAGGAGGGATGGACGCAAGCCCGCTGCTGCAGGATCAGACCTGTTCAAGCATCAAGCCGGATATACGCCGCACCTTGCGCGCCACTGCTTCTTCGAAAATCCCCTGGCGTGGTTCGATCAGGCTGAAGCAGTGCTTGGCGCGGGTGATACCGGTGTACACAAGTTCCTTGGTCAGTACCGGGTTCAGTGCATCCGGCAGCACCAGCGCGGTATGGCTGAATTCCGAGCCCTGGGACTTGTGCACGGTCATGGCGAATACCGTTTCCACTTCGTTCAGCCGGCTGGGCAGGACAAAGCGTACGCCTCCACTGCCATCGTTACGCGGGAAGGCCACCCGCAGCAGCGGTTCGCCGCGCTCATCCGGCAGGCGCAGGGCGATGCCGATGTCGCCGTTCATCAGCCCCAGGCCGTAGTCGTTACGGGTTACCAATACAGGCCGACCTTCGTACCAGGGCTGCTGGCTGTCGATCAGCCCGGCTTGGTGCAGCACCCGCGCCACCCGCTCGTTGAGGCCTTCGACACCCCAGGCCCCCCGACGCACCGCGCACAGCAACTGGAAATCCTCGAAACCGTGCAGCACCTTGGCCGCCCACTGCTCCCACGCAGGGTCGTCAAACGCGCTATCGAGTGCCGGCCGATAGCGCCCCAGGGTGCGCAGGTAGCTGCTATAACCCTGCGGGCCTTCGCTACCCCGATTGAGGCCATCGAGCAGCAGGCGGTCGAAGGCGCGATCCTGCTCGTGCTTGAGCGCCACGCTGTGCACGTCGGGCGGGGGCATTGCCAGCAGGTTGCGCGCCGCGGAGGCGTCCTGGCGGTTGACCAGCCGGGCTAGCTGGCCAATGCCGCTGCCTTCGCCGAAACGTCGGGAAAAACGCAGCATCACCACCTGCTGTGCCAGCGGGTTGCGTTGTTCATCGCCAGACTTGAGGCCACTGCCTGCCAAGGACTCGCCGCCGATATGCTCCAGCCACGCTTCGGTCGCAGGCGAATAACAGCCCTCTTCGGCATCCCGGCACAAGTCACCCAGCACCGCGCCGGCCTCGACCGAGGCCAGCTGGTCCTTGTCGCCCAACAGCACCAGGCGCGCCCGGGGCGGCAGGGCATCGAGCAGGTTGGCCATCATTTCCAGGTCGATCATCGAGGCTTCGTCGACCACCAGCACGTCCAGCGGCAGCGGGTTGCCAGCATGGTGGCGGAAATGCCGCGAGCCTGGTCGGCTGCCGAGCAGGCGGTGCACGGTACTGACTTCGGTGGGGATGTGGCTGCGTACCTCACTGCTGACCTGCAGGCGCTCGACCTGCTGGCCAATGGATTCGGTCAGGCGCGCCGCCGCCTTGCCGGTCGGCGCCGCCAGACGAATGCGCAGCGGCCTGCCCTGCTCCACCGCTGGCGCTTGCAACAAAGCCAACAGGCGCACAACGGTAGTGGTCTTGCCGGTGCCGGGGCCGCCGGTGATGATGCTGAAGCCGGCGCGGGTGGCGAGCGCACAGGCGAGTTTCTGCCAGTCCACCTGGCCTGCTGGGGCACCACCTTCGAACAACTGTGCCAGGCGGCCCGGCAGGTCGGCGAGCGGCGCTTCGGCCTGGGTCAGACGCTGGCGCAGGGTATGGTCGATGCGCCGCTCGTAGCTCCAGTACCGGCGCAGGTACAGGCGCTCGCCGCTAAGCACCAAGGGCCGGGCCTGCTGGCCAGGGCTGTCGCCGGTGGCTACCAGCGGGCTGGTGCCGATGCGCTTGCGCCAGGCGTTCAGGTCCAGATTGGCCAGCAATTGCGATGGCAGCAGCAAAGGCCCGGTCAGAGCATCGCCTTCGGGCGGCAATGACAGGGCGAAGTCAGGCTCGGCCAGGGTTTGCTGCAGGTCCAGGCAGACATGGCCGTGCCCCAGTTGGTGGCTGGCCAGTGCCGCCGCCAGCAGCAGCAAGGGGTCACTGCCGGGGGCCCGCTCTTCCAGGAAGGATACGAACGCCCGGTCCAGGGCCCGCAGCCAGCCTCGCTCCACCCAGCGGTCGAGCAGTTGCAGGAGGTCACCGCTGTCATGCTGTGGTTTAAGCGCAAGCAGGTGCTCGGCGTTCAAGGGAGTGGGCAACAGGTCGACAAGGCTACGGCTCATGGCGTGACTCCGGCAAACAGGTCCTGCTGCGTGGGCGGGTGCTCGCCACGGAACAGCGCATCAAGGGTTTCGATCAGCTCGCGCGGTGGCTTGGCGTGATACACACCGTGACCACTGCTGCTGGCACCGCGCAGGAAGATGAACAGGGCGCCGCCGACATCGCGGTCGTAGTCGTAATCCGGCAGGCGCGCGCGCAACTGGCGGTGAAGCGCCAGCAGGTAGAGCACATACTGCAGGTCGTAACGATGCTCGAGGATGGCCTTTTCCATGGCCATGGCATCGTAGGCCTGGATGTCCGGGCCCAGCCAGTTGGACTTGTAGTCGGTCACGTAGTAGCGCCCGTTCAGCTCGAACGCCAGGTCGATGAACCCTTTGAACATGCCGTTCAGCACCGTCGGCAGCGCGGCAGGGCGCGCCAGGCCGGGGTGAGTGTGACGGGCGACCAGGCGGTCGAGTTGTTCGGCGTCGACCTGGTGGCTGGCGAACCAAAACTCCATTTCGATCTGGTAATGACGCAACTGCCCGAGGGTTACGCACGGGTTGTCGCCCGGCAACGGCAGCGCCTCGCCCAGCAAGCGTTGCATCCACTCGGTCAAGGTGGGAATCCAGCCGGCCCAGTCACGGCGGTTGCAGCGCTGGCCAACGGTTCGCTCGATCAACTGCGCATTGCCGCTGACCTCGCTGAACCCTTCGCGGCCGGCCCATTCCAGCAAGCCATGCAGGAAGGTGCCGGGGTTTGGTCCACGCGGGAAGCGGTGGATATCGCCGCTGTCGGCGGGGACCTCGCGCAGCACCTGGGCATCGACCACTTCGTCATCTAGCAACTGCTGTGCCTGCGAGCTATCGGCACCGAGGGCCTGATCGCCGACGCGCAGGGCACTGTACGAAGCGATCCACCAGTGCTCGGCTGCGGCGCGCCGCGGTTTGCGGGCCGGCAGCAGTTCACGCTCGGCGTGTGGCATGCGATACAGCTGTTCATCGGCCTGCGGCAGGCCTGGGCAAGTGATGTACGGGCAGGACGCCGCCAATGCTTGCAACCAGTCCTTGAGTTGTTGCGAGCCGGTCAGCGCAAGGCCCCCACCGAGCAGGTAGCCGAACGCCGAGCGGTGCAGTTGCGAGCTTTTCTGATTACCCCGCTTGAGGTCGGCAACGCCCAGCCAGCAGGCATGCTGGGCACGGGTCAGGGCGACGTAAAGAAGCCGCAGGTCTTCGGCCAGGCGCTCGTCATCCGCGCGCTCGATCTGTTGCTGATTCGGGGTGAGTGTCAGGTGGGCGTTGCCTTCGCTGTCGTGCCAGGCCAGCGGCAAGCGGCTGCCGTCCACCGGTTTACTGGTGCAGATGAACGGCAGGTAGACCAGGGGGTATTCCAGACCCTTGGATTTGTGGATGGTGACCACCTTCACCAACTGCTCGTCGCTTTCCAGGCGCAGGATCTGCTCTTCGCCAGCCTGTCCGGAACTGGCCAGGTGCTCGGCCAGGTGGCGGATGAGTGCCTGCTCCCCGTCCAGCTCACCAGCAGCCTGTTGCAGCAGCTCGGCCAGGTGCAGCAGGTTGGTCAGCACCCGCTCGCCATCACTGCGGCGGATCAGTGTGCGTGGCAGCTCGAAGTCATGCAGCAGGTGCCGCAGCATCGGCAACACACCTTGGCGCTGCCAGGTGTCACGGTAGTGGCGAAAACGCATGACCCAGCCTTCCCAGACACGCTCGTCCTGGTTCAGCCGGTCCAGCGCCGCCAGCGACAAGCCTAGCGTAAGGCTGGCCAGGGCGGCCTTGAGCAGGCGCTCCGAGTCGGGCTCGGCGCACGCCTTGAGCCACGCCAGCAGGTCGTGAGCTTCCTGGGCGGCGAACACCGAGTCCTTGTCGGACAGGTACACACTGCGCACGTCACGGGCCGCCAGCTCAGCACGGACCATCTGCGCTTCGTGGCCATCGCGCACCAGGATGGCGATGTCCGAGGGCAGGCACGGGCGCAGTTCACCCTCGCCATTCTGGAAGCCTGCCGTGCCTTGCTGGCCGCCGTTGAGCAGGGCGACGATATGGCTGGCACAACTGGCGGCCAGTTTCTGTCGGTAGACGGTGCTGGAGACCGGCTCTTCGCTTTCCAGCTGCCAGCATTGCAGCGCTGCACTGGCCACACCGTCGATCAGCAGATGCTCGCCACGGCCTTTGGCGCGCACCTCGATGAACGGCAGCGGGTTGTCATCCGTTTCGCGGAACAGGAACGCACCCCGCCCAGCTTCACGCGCCTCGGCCTGCAGGAACACCTGGTTGACTGCCGCGACCATGGCCTTGCTGGAACGGTAGTTGGTGTCCAGGCTGTGCAAACGGCCGCTGGTGGCGCGCCGCGCGGCGAGGTAGGTGTAGATGTCGGCACCGCGGAATGCGTAGATCGCCTGCTTGGGGTCGCCGATCATGAACAGGCCGGTTTGCGCACGGTTTTCACTGATCTGGTAGATGCGTTCGAAAATGCCGTACTGCACCGGGTCGGTGTCCTGGAATTCGTCGATCAGCGCGACCGGGAACTGCTCGCGAATCAGGCTGGCCAGGCGCTCGCCGGCGTCACTTGCCAGGGCGTGCTGCAGGCGCACGAGCATGTCGTCGAAACCCATTTCCGCACGCCGACGTTTCTCCACTTCAAAGCGTGCCGATACCCAGTTGGCAGCATGCTCCAGCAGGGGGGCATCCGGGCTGTCCAGGGCCTGCAATTGTTGCTGCAAGGTCTGCATGGCGTCGAGGGCCGGGTGCTCGGGTGGCGTGCCCTTCCAGGCTTCGGCCATGCCCGCAGGGGTCAGGCGGGTGAAGCCGGTGCCCAGGTCGAGTTCAGCGACTTGCTCATCGCCGGCCCAGGCGCAAAGTTTATCGAACCAGGGCTCGAAGTAACGGGCCTGCATCTTGCGGCCATCCACCTGCTTGGCGGCCAGCGCATCGCGGCAGATCTGCCGCAGCTCTTCTGCCCACAGCGCCCAGGGCGCCTTCAGCCGGGCCAGCTGCTCACCACGCTGCTGCAGCGATGCCTGAATCAGGGCGGCGGGCTCGGGCCCATCCTGCCCACTGCGTACCCGGCCGAACAGTGGGCGGATCCGCGGCAGCAAGGCATCGGGGCTACCCCAGTGGCCACGCACCCAGGCCAGTGCATCGCCTTGCATGCCGTAGCAGAAGCGCCGCCAGTAATCACGCATGACCTGGCCCAGCAGCTCGCTGTGATCGGTCTCCAAGGTCTGGGTGAACAGGCTGCCGCTGTCGAAGGCGTGTTCGCGCAGCATGCGCTGGCACCATCCGTGAATGGTCGATACCGCTGCTTCGTCCATCCACTGCACCGCGACCTCCAGGCGGCCAGCACAGCGCGGCCAGGATTCGTGCGGGTAATCGTCACGCAGCTGGTGCAGCAGCGGATCGGCGATTTCCAGCTCGCCCCGGAAGAAGCGCGCGGCCTCGGCCAGGCGGGCACGAATGCGCTCGCGCAGCTCTTTGGTGGCGGCGTCGGTGAAGGTCACGACAAGGATCTGCGGTGGCAGCAGCTCACGCTCGAAGCCTTGCTCGCCGCCGTGGCCGAGGATCAGACGCAGGTACAGTGCCGAAATGGTGAAGGTCTTGCCTGTGCCTGCGCTGGCCTCGATCAGCTGGCTGCCATGCAGGGGGAAACTGAGTGCCAGGGGACGGTCCTGGGTCATGCGCCTTTCTCCGGGTTGCCCAGGGTCTGCCAGGGGGCGTTGAACAACGGGCGGTACAGGGTTTCACACCAGCCTTCGAAGGTTTCGTCGGCGGTGAGCGCAGCGAAGTCGGGGTATTGGCGCGCCAGGGCGATGCTCTCGCTGCGCTCGCCGAAGCTGGTGCGCTCGTCCCCCTCGTAGGCGCGGGCTGCTGCGGCCAGGGCTTTGTCGGCATCGTCCTGGGCCAGCCAGGCAAAGGCAGTCTTGACGGCGACGGGCAACGGCGCGTTCATCGCCGCCTGACGCGCCACAAGCAAATCGCCCAGCAGTTGCGCCGCCTGCTCTTGCGCCACCGGCGCAAGCAGCAGGGTAAGGTCACTGGCCACCAGCGCGCTGTTGTAGCGGTAGCCAGCTGCGCAGGCCGCCAGGTGCGTGACCCAGGGCGCGATCAGGCGGTGCCACTTGAGGTTGTTGCGCCCCGCGCTGATGGTATTGGGTACTGTGGTAATGCTGAGCAGGCTCTGGTCATCGGCCTGGAACACCCGGCCCAGCCAGCCTTCGAGGCGGTGCTGAGCGTGCGCGAAATGCACCGGCAATGCGCCCTCCACCAGCTGTGGCCAGCGTTGCAGCAGCTGCTGATGACGTTGCAGCAGGTCGGGCAAGGGTTCGATCAGCTCGCGCTGCAGCAGTTCGCCGAAACCGGCCAGGGGCAGCAAACCACAGGCCTGCAGGCGCCTGGCCTGGGCCTGCAGGGCTTGCTCGGCCTGGTCAGGCTCGGCCAAGGCTGCCACCAGCAGGCTTTCGCTGGCGCCGTAGCGTTGCAGGGTGTCGAGTACGAAAGGTTCTTCGTCCGGGGTCGGTGCCGCCAATGCTTCGAAGTATACCTTCAGGCGCTGACTGAAGAAGTGCCGCACCGGGTGGCGCAAAAAGTCATTCAGCTGGGTCAGGCTCAAGGCTTCATCGTCGTGATAAGGCGGCAGGCCGGGTTCGCCCTGCTGCTCCTCGCCTTGCCGGTGCAATACCTGCCATTCGTGGGCAAAGCTGAATAGCGGGCTGCCCTTCTGGAAATACCGAGGGCTGAACGGCTGCAGCGGGTGTTCCTGAGTCAGGGCGTGCAACAGCTGCTCGCCCTGCTCTACTGGCTGCCCCTGTTCTGTACCCGCGAGGTACCAGCCAGCAGCGATGTGATCGCGCAACTGACCGATCAATACCGACGCCGGGCGTTCGCTGTTGTCGCGGATACTGCGCCCGACCCAGCTGACGTACAACTGGTCACGTGCGGACAGCAGCGCTTCAAGCAGCAGGTAGCGGTCATCCTCGCGGCGCGAGCGGTCACCTGGGCGGTAATCGCTGGCCATGAGGTCGAAGTCCAGCGGTTGTTGGGCACGGGGGTAGTCGCCATCGTTCATGCCCAACAGGCAGACCACCCGGAACGGAATGGCGCGCATCGGCATGAGGGTGCAGAAGTTGACCGAGCCTGCGAGGAAACGCTGGGACAACTTGCCTTGGTCAAGACCCGACAGCCAGGCTTCGCGCACGACGGTCAGTGGCAGTGGATCTTGCAGGCCGACGGTCTCGCACACTTCAAGCCAGCTGTCGCGCAGATCCTGCAACTGCATCAACAGAAACTCGTCGCGCTCGCCCTCGGCCAGGAAGAATACCTGCAGCAAGGCATGCAAGCGCTCACCCCACTGGCTTACGGTCGCGGGCTCGGACAACGCCTGGCAAGCCACTTCGAGGGCGTCGAGCAGCGCGACCAGTGGGCCGATCAGTGCCGCATCAAGGCCACCGATCTCATCATAGGGTTCGATGCCATCACAGGCTTCGCCGACACCTACGGCGTAACCCAGCAACATTCGCCGCAGGCCGAACCGCCAGCTGTTCTGCTCGAGCCCGCCAGGCAGGCCCAGGCTGGCCCGCTGCTCGGCGTTGAGCCCCCAGCGAATGCCCGCGCCCTCGATCCATCGATGCAGCGTGGGCAGGTCGCTTTCACGAATGCCGAAACGAGCGCGTACTGCGGGCACGTCCAGCAGGTCTAGCACTTCGCTGACCGCGAAGCGGCTGTCTGGCAGCTTGAGCAGGTGCTCCAGAGCAATCAACAAAGGCTCGCGGCCGCGCTGGCCCTGGTCGGTCAGGGTGAACGGGATGTAGCGCGGGTCGTTGCGCTGCAACTGCCCGAACACCGCGCGAATATGCGGTGCATAGGTGTCGATGGCCGGCAGCATGACGATTACGTCACGCGGGCGCAGCGTGGGGTCGGCACTGAAGCGGGCGAGCAACTGGTCGTGGAGGATTTCCACTTCGCGCTGCGGGCTGTGAGCGATGTGAAAGCGCACCGAGCGGTCTTGCTTGGTATCCACTGGCGGCCACAGCTCGCGGGTCTCGGCAAGCGGGCGCAGTTCGAGGATGTCGTCCTGCAACTGGTTGAGCAGAGTAGTGGGCGAACCGTCGCTGAACAGGTCGATACGGCCATCGCTGAACACGCCCTGGTAACTACCGGGGTCGTCGTAGCTGTCGAGCAGGTTGATGTAGTCGCGGCCTTGCTTGCCCCAGGCGGCCAGCAACGGGTGAGCATGCTGGTGCAGCGACTGGTCATCCAGCTGCAGCGGCATGCCCTGCTTGCGTTGCTGGCGTTTGTACTGGTGCCGCAGCAGGTCCTTGTCTGCAACGATATCGGCCCAGTGGTGGCGGCAGGGGTTATGCACGCACAGCAGTACCTGGCTGAACCGAGCCAGCCCCGCCAGTGCTTCCAGGGCCTGGGCTGGCAGCGAGGAAATGCCGAACACTATCACCCGCGATGGCAGCCCTGCAGGCGCCTGCTCCAGGCTGTTGATACGTTCGATGAAGCGCTGGTGCACCCCGGCGCGGCTCTGGGCCATGCCCTGCTCACCGACGTCGTCCAGCAAGGCCCGCCACAGTTCGGCCTGCCAGCGGTTCCCCGGTGGCAGCGGTTTGCGCTCGCCACGAGCGGTGTTGAGGAAGTGCTGGCCAGCGGCCCAGTCCTTTAGCCAATCGGCGCGGTAGACCTGATACTGGTCGAACAGGTCTGCCAGGCGCTCACTGAGCTGGTAACGCTTGCGCAGGTCGCTGTCGTCGGTGAGGAAACGCCGCAGCGGCTCGAAATGCGGGCGTTCGATCAAGGCCGGCAGCAGACGCATCAGGCGCCAGGTGAGGGGAGCTTTGTCGAGCAGGGATACCTCGGGGATTTCCTCCCGGCCCAGCACGCCACGATACAGCTGCCACATGAAGCTGCCCGGCAGTTGTACATCGATCGCAGCAGCAATCCCGCAGCCACCCAGGTCACCTTCCAGCGGGTCTTCGGCCAATGCCAGCTTGAGCCATTGGGCGATGCCGTTGCTCTGCACCAGGGCGATCTCATTTTCCAGCGGCGCCAGCGGGTAGCGACGCATCCAGCTCACCACCAGGCTGCGCAGGTCATCCAGGCGGTTGCCGTGGACGATCATGAAGCCGGGGTGGAGGTTGGTAGTGGCCATTGAGCATTCCCTGGAAGGCGGTGGATTCTGATGCGGAACCATATCACGGGGCATCGCTGGGGCCATGGCACGCATGTAGACAAAACTTTTCCAGCGGAAAAGACAAAACCCCTACCTGCATACGCAGATAGGGGTTTTGCGAAATGAATCTTGACGATGACCTACTCTCACATGGGGAGACCCCACACTACCATCGGCGATGCATCGTTTCACTACTGAGTTCGGGATGGGATCAGGTGGTTCCAATGC
>NZ_JABMCW010000105.1:0-16642 GCF_013179705.1 Pseudomonas sp. CM25
GTGAATTCAACCTGTTGCGCTGGTTTTCGGTCATCAGCCTGTTGATCATCACTGCGGTGGCGGGTGGCCTGGGTTACGTCTCGACGCGCTTCGTGGTACGCGACAGCGTACAGCGCGATGCCATGCTCACCGCCCAGTTCATCCAGGCCATGGCCCAGGCCGAAGTGCGCCACTCGCAGTTGCCGCCAGGCACCACCATGGGTGAGTTGCTCGACCCGCGCCTGGACCAGCAGCACCTGCAGGTCAGCCCGGCACTGGCCGAGTCGACCCGGGTCGAGTTCCTCGACCATGTCGAGCACCTGCCGGATACCTTGCTGGCCAACGTCTATGCCCGCGATCGCACCATTGTCTGGTCGACCAACCCGGTGCTGATCGGCAAGCGTATAGAAGCCGATGGCGACCTGGACCGCGCCTTCCGCTCGCGCAAGGCGGTGTCGGCCAGCTACCACAAGGCTGAGCAAGGTCGCGAAGAGCAGAAGTTCCAGAGTGAGCCGCAATACCTGTTCATCGAGAACTACATCCCGCTGTTCGACAGCCAGGGCGAGCAGGTATTGGCCATGGTGGAAATCTACAAGGAACCGCAGGACCTGATCCGCCGCATCCAGCGCGGCTACGTGCTGATCTGGGCCTCCACACTGGTAGGCGGGGCACTGATCTACTTCGGGCTGTTCTGGATCGTGCGCAGGGCGGCGCAAATGCTGAGCTTGCAGCAGGACCGGCTGGTGGCCAGCGAAACCTACGTGGCGCTGGGGGAAATGTCCTCCGCAGTGGCGCACAGCCTGCGCAACCCGCTGGCCAACATCCGCTCCAGCGCAGAGCTGGCCCAGGAGATCGCCAACCCTGCCGCGCAGAAGAACATCACCGACATTATCAGCCAGGTCGACCGCATGTCATGCTGGGTACGTGACCTGCTGGTGTCGTTGCGCCCGACCAGCGACGAGGCCGAGGCCGTGGACCTGGTGGCTGCCATCGAGGACACCCACGTGGCCTTCTTCCAGCAGATCGAGCGCAACGGTGTGCGCTTTCACTTCGAAGGCCCTGACGTGCAGTGGGTCGCCAGCCAGCCGCTGCAGCTCACCCAGATTCTCAACAGCCTGTTCTCCAACGCCCTGGAGGCCATGCCCTCCGGTGGCATGCTGACCGCCCAGGTCAATGTGCAGGAAGGCCAGCGTGCCGAGTTCGTGCTTACCGACACCGGCAAAGGCATGAGCCAGCAGCAGGAACGCATGGTGTTCAAACCGTTCTACACCACCAAGCAGGGGGGGCTCGGTGTCGGCCTGGCCCTGGTCAAACGCATCATGGAGCGGTTTGGCGGCTCGGTCAGCCTGAGCAGCCGGGAAGAGGAAGGAACCCGCGTCAGCCTTACATTCAATATCGCAGCGGGAGGGGACCATGGAGCACAGCATCCTGGTAGTCGAGGATGATGAAATCCTCGCCGACAACGTTCGTACCTACCTCAGCCTGAAGGGCTTCGAGGTCACCGTGTGCCATAGCGCGGAGCTTGCGCTGGAGCAGATCAAGCGGGCTCAGCCCGACGCGGTGCTCACCGACAACTCGCTACCCGGCATGAGCGGGCACGACCTGCTGCGCACGCTGGTGGCCCAGGCGCCGGACCTGAAGGTGATCATGATGACGGGCTACGGCAACGTCGAAGATGCCGTGCAGGCCATGAAGGAGGGCGCCTTCCATTACCTGACCAAGCCGGTGGTGCTGGCCGAGCTCAAACTGACCCTGGACAAGGCACTGGCTGCCGAGCGCATGGAGCGCACGCTGACGTTCTACCAGGAGCGCGAGGCGCAGAAGTCCGGGCTGCAGGCGTTGATCGGTGAGTCGCCGGCCATGCTCAGCCTCAAGCACACCCTGCGCCAGGTGCTGGATGCCGAGCGGCGCATGGCCAGCGACGACCTGCCACCGGTACTGGTCGAAGGCGACACCGGCACGGGCAAGGAGCTGGTGGCCCGTGCCCTGCATTTTGACGGCTCGCGCAGCAAAGGGCCGTTCATCGAATTCAACTGCGCCTCGATCCCCGCCAACCTGTTGGAGGCCGAGCTGTTCGGCCATGAAAAGGGCGCATTCACCGATGCCAAGGAGCGCCGGGTCGGCCTGGTGGAAGCGGCCGACGGCGGCACCCTGTTCCTGGATGAGATCGGCGAGATGGACCTGGTGCTGCAGGCCAAGCTGCTCAAGTTGCTGGAAGACCGCAGCATTCGCCGGATCGGCGCGGTGAAGGAGCGCAAGGTCGACCTGCGGGTGATCAGCGCTACCAACTGCAACCTGGAGCAGATGGTGCAGCAGGGCAAGTTCCGCCGCGACCTGTTCTTCCGCCTGCGCATCATTGCCTTGAAGGTGCCGCGCTTGCATGCGCGTGGGCAGGACGTGCTGATGCTGGCACGGCACTTCCTGGCTCACCACGGCCGGCGTTATGGTAAGCCGAACCTGCGGTTTTCTGCCGAGGCCGAAAGCCTGATGCTCAGTTACACCTGGCCAGGCAATGTGCGCGAGCTGCGCAACATGCTGGAACAAACCGTGCTGCTGGCCCCGAACGAGGTGGTGCAGGCGCATCAGTTGAACCTGTGCATGACCTTGATCGACGAGCCGCTGGTGGCGCAGCCGACTGCCACGGTGTACGAAATGCCGCGGCATGATCCGGAGCCTGGGACAAGCCTGCCAGACATGGAGCGCGACCTGGTGTGCAAGACCCTGGACCGCACGGACTGGAACGTTACCAAGTCGGCGCGAATGCTTGGGCTGTCGCGGGACATGTTGCGTTACCGGATCGAGAAACTCGGGCTTACCCGGCCTGACAAGCGGCAGTGGTGAGAGAGGGCTGCTATGCAGCCCAATCGGCGGCCAGCCAGCGAGCTGGGGATCGCATCAGGGCTAACAGGTGCGATCCCCGTGGCGTAATCCTGCTCCCACGGCGATTAACGCTGACTATCTGCCCCACCCTGACGCCCGGCCCCTTCCGAGCCACTGCCATCCATCCCCGGCAAATCACGGTTGTCATCCTGCCGGGCCGGCGGGCTTTCAGGGTCGTTGCCCTGGATGCGCGGGTCGGTATCCCTGGGCATCGGCTTCTCGATCGGGTTGAGGGTGCTGTCCACCCCCGGCTTCGGTGCCGGATTATGCGGGTCGTCAGGGTAGGTGGGGCCGGTGCCGACGGCAAACGCCAGCGGCGAGGCGAGCAGGGCTATCAACAGAATGCTTGAGCGGTTCATGGCAGGCTCCTTTGCTTCAGGTAGGGCGCATACTTCCCTTCGGCCCTACCCGAAGCGTCAAGGTGCCATGACCCCGATCAACGGTCACACCACCTGCGACAGCAACATGATGAAGATGATGCCGACCACCGAAAGAATGGTCTCCATCATGCTCCAGGTCTTGAAGGTTTCGGCGACGGTCATGTTGAAGTACTGCTTCACCAGCCAGAAGCCGGCGTCGTTGACGTGGGACAGGATCAGCGAACCGGCGCCGGTGGCCAGCACCAGCAGTTCGCGGTTGACCCCAGGCACCAGGTCGATCACCGGGGCAACGATGCCGGCGCCGGTAATGGTTGCCACCGTCGCCGAACCGGTGGCGATACGGATCACCGCCGCCACCAGCCAGGCCAGCATGATGGGCGAGATTTCCGCCTGTACCGCCATTTGCCCGATCACGTTGCCGACACCGGTGTCCACCAGCATCTGCTTGAAGCCGCCGCCGGCCCCGACGATCAGCACGATGGCAGCGGTCGGCGCCAGGCTCTGGTCGAGCATCTTCATGATCTGCTGGCGGTTGAAGCCGCGCGCCGAACCGAAGGTATAGAAGGCCAGCAGCAAGGCGGCGAGCAGGGCGGTGATGGGGTGGCCGATCAGGTCCATCCACTGGCGCACGATGTGCTCGGCGGGCAGCACCACATCGGCAAAGGTTTTCAGCAGCATCAGTGCCACCGGCAGCAGCACCGTGATCAGGGTAATGCTGAAGCTCGGCAGGTTGCCCTGGTCGGACTCCTTGGCAATCTGGTCCATCAATTCCTGCGACGGGTTGCCCGGGATGTAGCGGGAAATGAAGTTGCCGAACAGCGGGCCGGCAATGATCGCGGTGGGCAGGGCCACGATCAGGCCATAGAAGATGGTCTTGCCGATGTCAGCGTGGAAGATGCCGATTGCCAGCAGCGGGCCCGGGTGCGGGGGCACCAGGCCGTGGACGACGGACAGCCCGGCCAGCAGCGGAATGCCGATCTTGACCAGCGACACGCCAGAGCGCCGGGCGACGATGAACACCAGCGGAATCAGCAGTACGAAGCCGATTTCGAAGAACAGCGGGATGCCAACCAGAAAGGCTGCGAACATCATGGCCCAGTGCACGTTCTTCTTGCCGAAGGCACGTATGAGCGTTTGCGCGATCTGGTCGGCACCGCCGGAGTCGGCCATCAGCTTGCCGAGCATGGTGCCCAGTGCGAGCACGATGCCGACAAAGCCGAGCACGCCGCCAAAACCGTCCTGGAACGATTTCATCACCTTGGCCACCGGCATACCGGAGGTCAGGCCGAGAAACCCGGCCGCCAGGGTGAGGGCGACGAACGGGTGCACTTTGAAATGGGTGATCAGCAGGATCAGCCCGATGATGGTAACCAACGCGTCGAGCAGCAGGAAGGTGTCAGTAGCCAGTCCGAACATGGTGTGAAGGCCTCGGTCTTATCGTTGTTTTTGGCGGAGCTTTTTGAACTTTGCGTGTATATGCGGGTCGGGGTAGCGCTGTCTTTGGTGAGCCAAGCAAACCGCCGCGATCAGGCGGTTTGCGCCAGGCCCGGCTCACCGCAGCGCTTTAGCCAGCGGTCTACCGCTTCGGCCAGGACTTCGATGGGTTGCGTGGCGTCCAGTGCCAAGGTCAATGGCTCGCCGCGCGGCGATTCCAAAGCAGCGAACTGGCTGTCGATGAGACTTGCCGGCATGAAATGCCCCGGGCGGGCCAGCACGCGTTTTTCAGCCTCGGCGGGCGACAGTTCGAGGAACACGAATACCAGCCCCGGCATCGCATCGCGCAGGGTGTCGCGGTAGCGGCGCTTGAGTGCCGAGCAGGTCAGGATCGGGCGCTCTCCGGCGTGTGTGGTGGCTTGCAACTCTTCACCAAGGCGGACCAGCCAGCCGGCACGGTCGGTATCGTCCAGCGGGATGCCATCACTCATCTTGCGGATGTTTTCGGCAGGGTGAAAAGCGTCGCCTTCGATCAGGCGACCGCCGCTTCTGGCAGCGATGGCAGCGCCGATGCAGCTTTTGCCGCAACCGGCCACGCCCATCACCACGATGGCGGACAGGGGAGAATTCATCAGTACCTCCTGCGGGGTGAGATAGCGCTGTCTCGTCGCCGACGAACAGCCACCTCCCCGGTGTTATTGGTCTTGTCCTTACGCAGTATGGACGCCTGGCGGCAAGCGCGCGGTGGCTGCTACCAAAGATTACATTGCCTGCGTCCTGAGACAGCGCTACCTTAGTGGCCGTTCCCCATCCTTGCAAGTAGTAAAATTACAACATCCATGTCCCGAACCGGCTCCCGTACTACAGGTCGTCCCACCCTGGCCGAAGTTGCCAGGCTTTCCGGGGTTTCCCCGATTACCGCCTCCCGCGCCTTGCGCGGGGTCAGCACGGTTGCGCCGGAGCTGGTGGAAAAGGTCGCCGCCGCAGCGGCGAGCCTGGGCTATGTGGCCAACCCGGCGGCCAGGGCCCTGGCCTCGGCGCGTAGCCATTCGGTGGTGGTGTTGATCCCGTCGCTGTCCAACCAGCTGTTCATCGACACCCTCGAGGCCATTCACGAAGTCATGCGCCCGCGTGGGCTCGAGGTGCTGATCGGCAACTATCACTATGACGTTGCCGAAGAAGAGAACCTGATCCGCAATTACCTGGCGTACCAGCCCTGCGGCATGCTGCTGACCGGGTTCGAGCGCAGCGACGCGTCGCGGCAGATGCTGGCCGCCAGTGGCGTGCCCTGCGTGCACATGATGGAACTCAACGGCGAAGCCGGGGCGTTGTCGGTCGGCTTCTCCCAGCAAGAGGCCGGGCGCGCTGCCGCCCGGCACCTGATCGAGCGTGGGCGCAAGCGCCTGGCGTTCATTGCGGCGCAGCTCGACCCGCGGGTGATGCAGCGTGCCGACGGGTTCCGCCAGGCGCTCGCCGAAGCCGGGCTGCAGGCGGCCGAGTTGGAAGTGCTGGCGCCGGAGCCTTCATCCATTGCCTTGGGCAGCGTGTTGTTCAGCCAGTTGCTGCAGCAGGCGCCGGATGTCGACGGCATCTTCTTCTGCAACGACGACCTGGCCCAGGGTGCGGTGCTGCAGGCGTTGCGCCAAGGGGTGGAGGTGCCGCGGCAGGTGGCAATGGTCGGTTTCAACGACCTGCCGGCGTCAGCGCACATGGTTCCGCGGCTCACCTCGATTCGCACACCGCGGGCTGCCGTGGGCCGGGGCGCGGCGCAGGCGCTGCTGGCCTTGCTCGATGGCAAGCGGGTGCCGAACGCGCAGCAGGACCTGGGCTTCGAGTTGATGGTGCGGGAGAGCTCCTGAGCCTCCTGGAGCGTGTGTAGTCATTAAAATGTATTAATTACAAAGTGATAGCACATTGCTTGCACTGCGCTAACGGCGATCTATGCTCAGGACACCGCGCATAAAGGAGCCCGGCGTCATGTTCGATTTCCACCGCAAGTCCGACCTGGTCGAGATCCAGCGTAGCCAGCAGGCCTTGGCCAATGCGCAGGCCAAGCTCGCAGCCATCAGCCGCTCCATGGCGATGATCGAGTTCGCCCCCGATGGCACCATCCTTGATGCCAACGAGCGTTTCTGCCAAGCCATGGGCTACAGCGCCGAAGAACTGCGGGGCAAGCACCACCGACTGTTCTGTGAGCCGGGCTACGCAAAAAGCGCCGAGTACCAGCAACTGTGGCGGGAACTGGCGCAGGGCAAGGCCATCAGCGGCACCTTCGAGCGCGTCGACAAGGCGGGCCGCGAGGTCTGGCTTGAAGCCAGCTACATGCCGGTGCTGGATGCACAGCGCCAGGTCAGCAGCGTGATCAAGGTGGCGTCCGACATCAGCCAGCGGGTAGTGCTGGAGCACGAAAGCGAAAGCCTGCTCAAAGCCATCGGCCGCTCCATGGCGGTGATCGAGTTCACCCCGCAAGGCCGAGTGATCAAGGCCAACCAGAACTTCCTCGACACCATGGGCTACCGCCACGATGAAGTGGTCGGCCGCCACCACGGGCTGTTCTGCCTGGCGCATGAGCGCGAGTCGGCCCAGTACCGTGAGTTCTGGGCTTCGCTCAACCGTGGCGAATACCACTCGCACCGCTTCGAGCGTGTCAACAAGCAAGGCCAGACGGTTTACCTGGAAGCTTCTTACAACCCGATTTTCGACAGCAAGGGCCGCTTGTACAAGGTGGTCAAGTTCGCCAGCGACATCACTCGCCAGGTCAGCACCCAGCAGAGCGCCGCCGATGCGGCACATGCCAGCTCAGTGCAGACCGACGCCTGCGCGCGCAAGGGCACCGAGGTGGTGCAGCAGACGGTGCAGGTGATCGAGCAGATTTCCCACGAATTGAACGACGCGGCGCGTAGCATCGATGCCGTGAGCAAGCAGTCGGATGTGATCGGGCAGATCGTGCTGACCATCCGCGGCATTGCTGACCAGACCAATCTGCTGGCCTTGAATGCGGCCATCGAGGCAGCCCGCGCCGGTGATCATGGGCGCGGTTTTGCCGTGGTGGCTGACGAGGTGCGCAACCTGGCGGCGCGGACCAGCAAGGCGACCCTGGAAATCGTCGATGTGGTGCGACAGAACCACGACCTGTCGCTGTTGGCGGTAGCCAGCATGCAGTCAAGCCTGAACCGCACCTGTCACGGCGTCGCGCTGGCCAATGAGGCCGGCACGGTGATCATGGAAATCCAGCAAGGCTCACGGCATGTGGTCGATGCCATCAGCCAGATCAGTTCGACGCTGCAATTGCACTGAGGGCTTCGCGCATCTCTTCAAGCAGCGCCTGCAGGCTGGCTTGAAGTTGTGCGCGCTGCTCAACCGTGGGCAACCCCTGCGCGTGGGCGTGTTCGATGGCTTCACAGTCGGTGGCCACGGTGCGTACCCTGATCATCCTGGCCCCGCCTTTGATGCGATGAGCCAAGGCACGCACGTCCTCATCCGGGGCATCTGGGGACAGCGCGCGCAGGGCGGCCAGGTCTTCGTCGACGCTTTGTGACAGCTGCTCAAGCAAATGCCGGGTCAACTGCTCATCGTTCTGGGTCAAGTGGCGCAGCTCGGCCAGGTCGAACCCGCCGTGGGCTGCTTTAAGGGGCTGTTGCCGAGGGCGTGCCTGCGTCAGGTGCGCCTTGAGGGTGCGCAGGCCAATTGGCTTGAACAGGCATTCGTCCATGCCGCTGGCCAGGCAGCGGGTACGCTCCTCGGCCTGGGCATTGGCCGTTACCCCGAGAATCCGGCACGCCGGCAGGCCAAGGTCGGCCTCCAGGCTACGGATACGCCGGGTAAGCGCGTGGCCGTCCATGACCGGCATGCTGCAATCGGTGATCACCAAATCGAAGCATCCGTCCTGCCAGTGGGCCAGGGCGATTTCGCCATTCTGCGCCAAGGTCACACGATGCCCCATGGTGTGCAGTTGGCGCTCCAGCAGCAGCAGGTTGGCGGGGTAGTCGTCGACCACCAGAATATTCAGCGGCCCGCCGCTGCTTTCAGGGGCCGGCACTTCCTGTTCAGCTTGTACGGGTGCCGCGCAGGTGGGCAGCTGCAAGTTGACTTGCACACGGGTGCCGACCCCTTCGACGCTCTGCAAGCTCAAGGTGCCGCCCATCAATTCGGCCAGTGTGCGGCTGATGACCAACCCCAGTCCCGCACCCTGCCGTGCGCGCGGGCCGTCGACCTGGACGAAGGCACTGAACAGTCGGGCCTGGTCGGCAGGGCTGATGCCGATGCCGGTGTCGCGCACGTTCAGTTCGACCGCCAGCATGCTGTGGCCGGCGACCGTTGGCAGCAACAGGCTGGCCTGGACTTCACCGCGGTCGGTGAACTTGATGGCGTTGCTGATCAGGTTGGACAGCACTTGCTTGAGCCGCAGCGGATCAGCCAGCACCCAGACCGGCGCAGCGGGTAGCTCACCGTGCAGGTGCAAGCCCTTGGCCCGGGCATTGCCTTCGAACACGCGCAGGGTGGCCCGCAGCAGCTCGACCAGGTTGGTGGGCACTGGTTGCAGGGTGATATGCCCGGATTCGATACGGGAAATGTCCAGGATATCGCCAATCAGCTCGAGCAGGCCGATCGCAGAGTCGTGGGCGGTCTGCAAAGTCTGGGTGTCGCACCGGCCGCTGCGGCTGTCCTCCAGGGCGAGCTCCAGCAGGCCGATCACGGCATTCATGGGGGTTCGGATTTCATGGCTCATGGTCGCCAGGAAGGTGCTTTTGGTCTGGCTGGCCTGTTCGGCGTCGTCCTTGGCCTGACGCAGCTGTTCGAGCAGCCCGCGGCTCAGCGCCAACTGGTCCTGCAACGCGTGTTTTGCCTCGGTGCGCTGGTTGATCAGCTTGCGCAGGTAGCTGTTCCAGAACACCACCCCTGCCAGCAGCAGGCCGGACAGCACCAGCACCTGCAAGGTCAGGGTGCGGTAATCTCGCCAGGCGCTGTCACTGACCAGCGTGCTGGTCCGCCAGCGGTTGATCAGCTGGTTCAGTTCATCGGGGGGAATGCTCAGCAGTGCCTTGTCGAGAATGGCTTGCAGCTGAGGCTGGTCCGGGGCCACGGCGAAGGCGGCCACGGCCGCGTCGTCATCCAGCACGCTGGCGATGCGCAGGCGGTCCTTGAACACGTGGCTGATGTAGTAGGCGGCATTGATATGGCTGCTCAGGGCAACGTCGGCAGTCCCGTTGGCCACCGCTTCCATCAGGCCTAGCGGGTTGTCCACCTCGACCACCTTGGCCTGGGCGAAGCGTCCCTCCAGCGCCGCCCGTTGCGGGGAGCCGCGCACAAGGGCGATGCGCTGACCGTCCAGTGCCCTGGCCTGCGCCGGTGCGGAGCCATCGTTGCGGGTGACCAGCACCCTTGGGCTGACCAGGTAGGGGCGGGTATAGCGCATCTGCTTCGAACGGTCTGCGCCATAACCCAGGGCACCGATCATCTGCGCCTCACCGCGGGCCAGACGTTCGACCATTTCCTGCGCCGAGGAGCTCTCCAGCGGTTTGAAATGCAGCCCCGTTCGCAGGGAGATCTGCTTGAGCAGGTCGAGGGTGATGCCGCTGGGACGGTGCTGGGCATCGTTGAATGTGAGGGGTGCCAGGCCGGTATTGACCAGCACGTTGACGGTCGGATTGCTGGCTATCCAGGCTTGCTCCTCTGCGCTCAGCACTGACAGGTGGCGCTGAAGCAGCAGGCTGGTGTTGCCGCTGCTCCAGCGGCGCAGGATGTTCAGGCGTTCGCTTTCGCTGATGCGGGCCAACGCCTGATCGACCAGTCGGTGCAAGCGCGGGTTGTCGCTGGCCAAGGCAAAGGCGAACTCGCCAGGGGCAACCTGGCTGAAGTGGTCGATCTTCAGCGTGTTCTGGTAGCTCTTGCCCATGGTGAAATCGGTGCTGATCGCATCGCCCAGGTAGGCGTCGGCCTCGCCGAGCTCGACAGCGGCAAGGCCGGCCAGGGTTGAGCGATACAGGCTTAGCTGGGCCTTGGGATACAGGGCGTGCACGGCGCTGGCCGGCAGGTAATGGTCGACCATGGCCAGGCGCATGCCGGCAAGGTCACGCGCATTCTTCAGGTCACTGCCTTTGCGGGTGACAACGACAGGCAGATCATCGGCATAGGGGGTACTGAGGTTGAGCTCGGCGTCCGCCGCCTCGAATGCGTTGGAGCTGCCCAGCAGGTCGATCCGGCCCTCGCGCAGGGCCGCGATGGCTTCATGGCGGCTGTCGTACCGGCGCACTTCGATCGCAATACCCAGTTGCTCGGCGATGATGCCGGCGTAATCGGCGCTCAGCCCTTCGTAGTCACGCTGGCTGACGTTGATTTCGAACGGTGGATAGTCAGGCCGGGAGCTACCCAGCACCAGCCGCTGTCGTCGCGCGAGCCAGTCACGGTCGTCGCTGGGCAGTTGCAGCGGGGTGGCAGCGCTGACGGAACGCGCCAGCAGCTGTCGGGGTTCGCTGTCGGCAAGCAGACTTGCCGAGGCCGAAAGGCCAATGGCGATAACGGCACTGGCCAGCAGACGTTTCATGGTGGCCAAGCGCTCAGTTGACGTCGTTGCGTCTGGCCAGGTCGACCATTTCAACCAGCGACTCGGTCCTGAGCTTTTCCATGATACGGCCTCGGTAGGTACTGATGGTCTTGGCGCTGAGGTTCATGCAGTGCCCGATGTTCTTGTTGTTTTCACCGCGCGCCAGGCGCCGCAGCACTTCCATTTCACGGTTGGAGAGGCTTTCCAGGCGCACGGGTTCGCTCTCCAGCGAGTTGCTGTTGACCGACATCTGCGGGAAGGTCGAATAGCCCTTGATCAGGGCCTTGAGGGCAAACACCAACGGATCGGTATCTTCATCCTTGGTGACGAAGGCGCCGATGCCGGCATCCAGACAGCGGCGTACGTACAGATCGGTGGCCTGACCGGTCAGGACCATGATTTTCGGCACTGCCTCCAGGCACTGCAGGCGTTTGATCACTTCCATGCCGTCCAGCCCGGGTAGCCCGATGTCCAGAATTACAACGTCCGGGCGCAGCTCGCGGGCCACCTGCGCCACGATCCGGCCGTCGCCCACTTCGCCGACAACATGGAAGCGCTCGCGCTCGAGGATAGTGCGCAAAGCGACCCGGACGATCGGGTGGTCATCGACGATCAGCACGGTTGTCATGAGAAAACTCCTGTCAGGATGTGGTCCGCCTTCCTGGATCACTCAGGAATACGTCTGCAAGCGGGTTAATCGGAAGCGCTGCAAGATACGACCAATCCTGAAGTTTGGTAATGCCGAGTATAGAAGTGTTGATAATCCTCGGGTGCCTTGTTGAAAATTCCTACAAATAATGGAAAGACATCACCGCTAACAAGGCGGAGTGTCGATTTTCTGGTCGGTCAATTGCAGGCGAGGTGTGTTTTATTCACGCGCAAGGGCGAGGCGGGGTTGTTGGCCAAGGCCTGGCCGACCCGCGTCGGACGGGTCACCAGCTGGCCTTTGCAGTTCGGGCAATAGCCCTGCAAGCGGGTTTCGACGCAGGTGCGGCAGAAGGTGCATTCAAAGGAACAGATCAGCGCGTCAGGGCTGTCGCCAGGCAGGTCGATATCGCAGCATTCGCAGTTGGGGCGTAGATCCAGCATGAGCTTGACTCCGGTTCGCAAGCGGGAACCCGGAGTCTGCTACGCCTGTGGTGAGCCTGGCAATGCTCAGTCGCCAGGGCGATACAAGTGGGCGTGCCCTGCGCGGTACAAGGCCGAATCGGCGAACGGAGTGTTGCCCAGCACATGCCCCACCAGAATCAGTGCGGTGCGGCGGAAGTCCTTGGCGGCGACACGTTCGGCGATGTCGCCAAGGCTGCCACGAACCCAGTCCTGGTCTGGCCATGTGGCGCGGTGCACGACCGCCACCGGGCAGTCTGCGCCATAGTGTGGCAGCAGTTCGTCGACGATCCGCGAGAGGTGCTTGACCCCCAGGTGAATCGCAAGCGTGCTGCCATGGCGCGCCAGGTCCGCCAGCTGCTCGCCGGGTGGCATCGGCGAGCTGTCGCCATAGCGGGTCAGGATCACCGTCTGTGCCACCTGCGGCAGGGTCAGCTCGCAGCCGAGCAGGGCGGCGCTGGCGGCCGTTGCGGTGACACCGGGGATGATCTGGTAATCGATACCCAGCGCCTGCAGGTGGCGGATCTGCTCGCCGATGGCGCCGTACAGGCTGGGGTCGCCGCTATGCACGCGGGCGATGTCCTGGCCTTGCTGGTGCGCCGTGCGCATGGCGGCGATGATCTGCTCCAGGTGCAGCTCGGCACTGTTGATCACGGTTTCGGCCCGGTGGCCTTCGAGCACGGCAGCAGGCACCAGCGAGCCGGCGTAGATGATCACCGGGCACTGACGAATCAGCCGTTGCCCCTTGACCGTGATCAGTTCCGGGTCGCCGGGGCCGGCGCCGATGAAGTAGACCGTCATGGAAAGTCCTTGCAAGAAATGAGGGTGCAGCGTTCAGCAGGCCAGCGCGAGGGTTGCCGGGCCCATCACCTGGCGTGTGAGCAGCAACCGCGCGGTGCCGAGCCGCTGGCTGGCCAGGGCCAACGCCGCGCTCTCGGCCACCCCCCAGCAACCCGTGTGGGCATGGGCCACAGCAGAACGGTGGCTGAGCAGGGGGGAGTAGGGTTGCAGTTGCGCGCCATGGTACAGCACCAAAGGCAAACCGAGGTGTTCGGCCAGTTGCTGCAACCCCGGTTCGTTGGCCTTCAGGCTGATGCTGGCGATACCGTGCAGGTCGGCCAGCGCCAGGCCCTGATTATCCAGGGCCTGGCGCAGAAGGCTGAGCAGCGTATCCACCGGGCAGCCCCGGCGGCAGCCAAAACCGGCGTAAAAAACCGGCATCAGGCCTGGCTTGAGCGGCGGAACAGCCAGGCGCTTAGCAGGCCCAGGGCCAGCCAGAAGGCGGCGTTGGTCAGCCAGGAGGCCAGCTTGAACTGGGCTTGCAGTGCTTCGGGAGCCAGGCTTTCGTGCACCTCCGGTTGCGGCGCGCCAATCACATGCGGCACCACCAGCAGCACGGCGCCCAGCGCTTTCAGCAGCCCGTGGCGGGCAAACGCCAGCAAGGCCAGGCCCAGGGCGGTGGCGCTGGCGGTGCCAATCCACCAGGCCTGACGTTGCCCAAGGTCGGCCGCAGCCGTACCTGGCAGTTCTGGGGGCAGGCCCAGGGTTGGCGCGAGGCAGAACACGGCGAAGCCCGCCAGCCCCCACAAAGCCCCCGTGCTGGCGCGCTTCGGAGCGCGCAGGCTGTAGAGCGCGGCCAGGATCAGGGCGAAGCCGACCGCCACCACCAGGTTGCCACCGGTCGTAGACAGCACGCGCTGCCAGCCGTCTTCCGGCGACCAGGCTTCGGCGCTGTGCTCATGGGCAGCGACTTCGCTGCCATGTTCGTGGTGTGCGGCCGGGGCCGAAGACTCGTAGGTTTCCGCCTGAAGAATCAACGGGGCCACCCAGAAGCTTTGCAACAAGGTCAGCAACAAGGCCGCAAGCAGCCCGCTGAAGCCCGCCGTACGGGCAATGCGCGTGATCATCGGGCGTACTCAGTGGCAGGGGAAGGCGGCGCTGTGGCGGGTATCGTGGGCAGCGTTGTGCACGGCCTCGATGTGCGAAAAACCGGCGAAGTAGACCAGGCACAGGCCCAGCAGGCTGGCGCCGACGGCGATGACGACGCGTTGGCTTAGCGTGGTGGGGGTGGCAAGGCTGTGTGGCTTGGCGCTGGTGACGGGCATGACGCGTTCCTCTGCTTTTTTGTGGGCAACGGACAAGCGCGGCAGCCCCGAGCGTGATTGCCCAGGGAATGCGACAGCGCCCGCCCACCGCGGGGTGTTCATGAACGCCAGGCCGGTCTCCGGGCTTGCGAGGAAGAGCAGGGCTCCTGAAAAGCGTCACCTTCCCATGCCGAACTACGGGCACAGTGGTACAGACGCTTCGCTCGCTTACCGTTGCGGGGGCAGCACCGGGCTTGTCCGACCCTGCTGAAGGGCCGCGACGCACCGGTTTCCCGTTTCACCCCAGAAGGGGCACCTGAACGCAGGCATAAGGAGAGCATGGGGCGGGCGTGGCGTCAATTGCGGGATATGAGCTGGGCCCTGATGCCCCCCCTAACAGCGCCTCTCCCGCCCCATCAACCGCGAGCAAACGCCGCCAGCTTCTCCCCGTCCAGGCGATAGCGCACCCACTCGTCCTGCGCCTCGGCCCCCAGCTTCTGGTAAAAGCCGATCGCCGGCTCGTTCCAGTCCAGCACGCTCCACTCCAGCCGCCCGCAGTTGTTCGCTACCGCTTCGCGCGCAATGTGCTGCAGCACTTGCCGCCCCGCGCCATCGCCGCGCTGCTCGGGCGTGATATACAAGTCTTCCAGGTAGATGCCGTTGCGCCCGAGCCAGGTCGAGTAGCTGTAGAAATACACGGCGAAGCCGATTGCCTGGCCATCGCGTTCGCACATCAGGCCATGCACCGTGCTGCCCTCGTCGAACAGGCTGTGCTCGATGTCGGCGACGCTGGCGATCACTTCGTGACGGGCACGCTCATACTCGGCCAGTTCGGTAATGAAGGCCAGAATCTGTTGCGCATCGGTGCGAACGGCAGGGCGAATGGTAACGCTCATGTTGACGGCTTCCTTGATTCGGGTAGCAATACAGTGAGGTGTATCTACATAATTTAATGAAACTGTACTGGTCGCAGGGGAGGGCGACTCCGTTAGTGTGACAGCACCTATAAAGAAAGTGGACCGCCCCTATGCTCGCCTCTGCCGACCTGCTGACCGCCTTCGTGCTGTTTGCCTTCGTGTCCTCCATCACGCCCGGCCCCAACAACACCATGTTGCTGGCCTCTGGGGTGAACTTCGGCGTGCGCCGCTCGATTCCTCACGCTGTGGGCATCAGCGTCGGTTTCATGGTCATGGTGCTGGCCGTTGGTCTGGGCCTGGGCGAGGTGTTCAAGGCGTGGCCGCCGCTGTACACAGTGCTGCGCTACACCGGGGCGGCCTACCTGCTGTACCTGGCCTGGAAAATCGCCACTTCCGGGCCAGTCGGTACGGCTTCGTCCGGTGCTCGCAAACCCATGGGCTTCTGGGGCGCAGCGGCGTTCCAGTGGGTCAATCCAAAGGCCTGGGTGATGGCGGTGGGGGCGATTACAACCTATACACCGGCGCAAGGCTATGTGACCAACGTGATCGTCATCGCCGCCTTGTTCGCCCTGGTCAACCTGCCCAGCGTGGGCGTGTGGGTGATGTTTGGCAGCGCGCTGCGCAACCTGCTGCAGAACCCGCGTTGGCTGATGCTGTTCAATGTCCTGATGGCCCTGTTGCTGGTGATTTCACTGTACCCGCTTCTGTTTGTAGAATCGGCGTTTTCCTAGCCCGCGAGTTGCCCAAGCCCATGCAGTTGATCCCCTGGTCCCACGAATGTGCCGAAGGCTTCACCCTGCGTGGCTGGCGCACCGCGGCCAGCGGCAAGCCGCTGCTGCATTTCTTGCACGGTAACGGCTTCTGCTGCCTGGCCTATCAGCCTTTGCTGATGCGCCTGGGCGAGCATTTCGACCTGTGGCTGTGCGATGTCCAGGGGCACGGTGACAGTGACCATGGCGGGGCGTTTCGCGGCTGGAACCGTACCGCCGCGTTGGCCGTGGAGGCATTTCAGGCCGGGCGTGGCGAGTACGGCGAAGTGCCGCGCTTTGCCGTCGGGCACAGCTTTGGCGGCGTGCTCACCGGGCTGATGCTGGCCAGTGAGCCGCAGCTGTTTGCACGTGCCGTGTTGCTTGACCCGGTGCTGTTCAGCCGGCGCATGCTTGGCGTGATGGGCGCGGCGGCCCTGGTTGGCCTGCACCAGCGCCACGCCCTGGCGCGCAAGGCCGCGAGCCGGCGCAGCCACTGGCCTGATCGCGAAGCGGCGCTCGCTTCACTGCAAGGCCGTGGCATCTTCAAGGGCTGGGCGGATGCGGCGCT
>NZ_JABMCW010000106.1:0-16554 GCF_013179705.1 Pseudomonas sp. CM25
GCTGCGCAGCAGCCCCCCCGGATTTCTGCGCCAAGGCCAGGGGCTGCTGCGCAGCCCATCGCGACACAAGGCCGCTCCTACAAAAAGGTGTGCCAATCCTTGATCAGCCAGCCACCAGCACGCGAATGGCTTCCAGGCGCAGGGCGGCTTTCTCGAGCATCGCCAGCCCGTCTTCGCGCTGCTTGCGCAGGGCGTCGATTTCGCTGTCGCGCACGCTCGGGTTGACCGCCTGCAGGGCCACCAGGCGGGCCAGTTCTTCGTCGGCTTCGGCTGCCAGGCGGCGCTGGGCTTCGGCCACGCGCTCGACGTGGATCGGCAGGATCTTCTCCTCACCGCCACTGATGCGCTTGGCCAGCACGTCGCGCTGGGCCTGGACAAACTTGTTGGCACTGGCGCGCGGCACGCTTTCCAGCTGGTCGTTGAGGGTTTCGAAGGCCACGCGCGAGGCCAGGTCGTTGCCATTGGCATCGAGCAGGCAGCGCAGTGCCGCCGGTGGCAGGTAACGGCCCAGCTGCAGGCTGCGCGGTGCTACCACCTCGCTGACGAACAGCAGTTCGAGCAGGACCGTGCCTGGCTTGAGCGCCTTGTTCTTGATCAGCGCCACGGCGGTGTTGCCCATCGAACCGGACAGCACCAGGTCCATGCCGCCCTGCACCATCGGGTGTTCCCAGGTGAGGAACTGCATGTCCTCGCGCGACAGCGCCTGGGCACGGTCATAGGTGATGGTCACGCCTTCATCGTCACCCAGCGGGAAGCTGGCATCGAGCATCTTTTCGCTAGGCTTGAGGATCAGGGCGTTCTCGGAATGGTCTTCGCTGTCGATGCCGAAGGCGTCGAACAGGGTTTCCATGTAGATCGGCAGGGCGAACTGGTCGTCCTGCTCGAGAATGTCCTCGACCAGCGCCTGGCCCTCGCCGGCACCGCCGGAGTTCAGCTCCAGCAGGCGGTCACGGCCGCTGTGCAGTTCGGCTTCCAGGCGCTCGCGCTCGGTGCGGGCGTCGGCCACCAGGGCCTCCCAGGCTTTGCTGTCGCCACTTTCGAGCAGCGGCAGCAGGCGCGGGCCGAACTGGTGTTGCAGGGCGCTGCCGGTGGGGCAAGTGTTGAGGAAGGCATTGAGGCCTTCGTGGTACCACTGGAACAGGCGTTCTTGCGGGCTGTCCTGCAGGTACGGGATGTGCAACTGGATGGTGTGCTTCTGGCCGATCCGGTCGAGGCGGCCGATGCGCTGTTCGAGCAGGTCCGGGTGCGCCGGCAGGTCGAACATCACCAGGTGGTGGGCGAACTGGAAGTTGCGGCCTTCACTGCCGATTTCGGAGCAGATCAGCACCTGCGCGCCAAACTCTTCGTCGGCGAAGTAGGCAGCGGCGCGGTCGCGCTCGAGAATGCTCATGCCCTCATGGAACACCGATGCCGGGATGCCGGAACGCACGCGCAGGGCGTCTTCCAGGTCCATCGCGGTTTCGGCGTGGGCGCAGATCACCAGCACTTTGGTGCGCTTGAGCATTTTCAGGGTGTCGATCAGCCAGTCGACACGCGGGTCGAAACGCCACCAGCGCTCGTCGTCGGCCACCTCGCCCTGGGCCTGGAAGGCGACTTCCGGGTACAGCTCGGCCCGCTCGCCGGCTGGCAGGTCGCGGTATTGCTCTGGTGTGGCCAGCGGGTAGGGGTGCAGCTGGCGCTCAGGGAAGCCCTGGATCGCTGCGCGGGTGTTACGGAACAGGACGCGGCCAGTGCCGTGGCGATCGAGCAGTTCGCGGATCAGCCGCGCGCTGGCCTGGGTGTCGCCATCGCTGACCGCAGCCAGCAGGGCTTCGCCTTCGGCACCCAGGAAGCCCTGGATGGTGGCGTGAGCCTTGGGCGACAGGCGGCCTTCGTCGAGCAGTTCCTGCACGGCCTCGGCCACCGGGCGATAGTGCTCGCTCTCGGCGCGGAAGGCGGCCAGGTCGTGGAAACGGTTGGGGTCGAGCAGGCGCAGGCGGGCAAAGTGGCTGTCCTGGCCAAGCTGCTCGGGGGTAGCGGTAAGCAGCAGCACGCCCGGGATCACCTGGGCCAGTTGCTCGACCAGGCTGTATTCGGTGCTGACCTGGTCTTCATGCCAGACCAGGTGGTGAGCCTCGTCGACCACCATCAGGTCCCAGCCCGCAGCAAACAGCGCGTCCTGGGCCTTTTCGTCGTCTACCAGCCATTCCAGCGCAACCAGCGCCAGCTGGGCATCCTCGAACGGGTTGCTGGCGTCGCTTTCGATGAAGCGCTCGGCGTCGAACAGCGCCACCTGCAGGTTGAAGCGGCGGCGCATTTCCACCAGCCACTGGTGCTGGAGGTTTTCCGGTACCAGGATCAGCACGCGGCTGGCACGGCCCGACAGCAGCTGGCGGTGAATGACCAGACCGGCCTCGATGGTTTTGCCCAGGCCCACTTCGTCGGCCAGCAACACCCGTGGCGCGCTGCGGTCGGCTACTTCGCGGGCAATGTGCAACTGGTGGGCGATGGGTTGTGCACGGCAACCACCCAGGCCCCACAGTGCCGACTGCATCTGCTTGCTGGTGTGCTGCAGGGTGTTGTAGCGCAGGCTGAACCAGGACAGCGGGTCGATCTGCCCGGCGAACAGGCGGTCGCTGGCCAAGCGGAACTGGATGAAGTTCGACAGCTGGGTTTCTGGCAGGGTGCGTGGCTGGTTCTGCCCGTCCAGGCCGTGGTAGACCATCAGCCCGTCGATGTCATCGACTTCGCGCACGGTCAGTTTCCAGCCCTCGAAGTGGGTGATCTGGTCACCTGGCGAGAAGCGCACGCGGGTCAGCGGCGCATTGCGCAGGGAATACTGGCGGGTGTCGCCAGTGGCCGGATAGAGCACGGTCAACAGGCGGCCATCCTGCGCCAGGATGGTACCCAGGCCGAGCTCTGCTTCGCTGTCGCTGATCCAGCGTTGCCCCGGTTGATACTGCTGCGCCATACTGCCTGAACTCCCGCGATGAAAAGCCGGTTATGTTAACGGATCGGCCGGTCAGACCAAAGCGCCGTGCGTACCGAAAGGTATCAAAAGGCACAGTCTAGTCGTTTCATCGCCCCGTACTGCGTCGCCGACGAGGGTTCCGGATCAACATGTCTGCCAAGCACAGCTGGATCAGCGCTTCCATGGCCGTGGGCAGCCTGCTGCTGCTGAGCGCCTGTGAGCAGAAAAACTTCGAGACCTTGCCTGCCATCCCCATGGAGCAACTTGAGGTGCTGGGCGTACAGACGCCGATCAAGAGCGTGCACTTTCGTGACCGCGATGGCGAAGGCCTGCTGGTATTGAGCCGCAGCGATGGCCAGGCCAGCGACCCGGAAAGCGAGCAGGAAGTCGACAAGGTGGTGCTCAAGGCCACGCTGTACGGGCGCGGCGGAGCAAGCGACACGTTCAAGGCCCGCTGGCAGATCGAGCAGGAAACCACCTGCCCGGGGCTGGACCTGGACGTGGACTTCTACACCGATGTCAGCGATGTCAGCGACCTGAACAAGGACGGCACGGCCGAGGTGACAGTGGCCAGCCATGCCTTCTGCGGTGGCGGTATAGATCCGCATGATATCGCCATCGAGATGCGCGAAGGCCAGGCCAGTTACACCATCACTGGCCAGTCGCTGATCACCCCCGCTGGTGAAGAACCGATCGGCGGTGAGCGCGACGACAGCGCTTCGCTCAAAACCGCGCCGCCGGTGCTGCGCGAGCACATGGACGCGGTCTGGCAGCAGGTTTACAAGCGGCCCTGGAGCGAAGCCAGCACGCCGAGCTACGACGAGCCTGACGACGAAGCCGAGTAAATGTTGTCCAAGACATCAAGGTAAACCCGCGCCTGCCGATACAGGGGGCATAGGAGAACGTCCATGCTGCCGCCGATCATTCCGCTCAGTGCCGCTCCGGTGACCTCGCAACAGGACCCGGTCAAGCCAACCCCCGACATCAAACCGGTGGTGCCGACGCAGCCTGCCTCCGGGGAAAGCGCCATCGACCTCAAGCAGCAACGTGACCCCCAGGAGCAGGCGCTTTTGCTGCGTGACGAGCAGCGCCGCCAGCAGCAACGCAGGCAGCAGGGTGACCAGCAGCGCTACAGCGCGCTGCCGGGTGACGAGGTCAATGCCGATAACACCGTGCCGGTGGCGCCGTTGATGGGGGAGCATGTACGCCAGGGGTTGCTGGTGGACATCGAAGTCTGACGCGGGGCTGGTCAGCGCCTGCGCCTGGCTTCATCATGCACGTCTCAGTTCACCGTCGAGCCTGCCAATGAGCCAAGACAACCTCATCGATTTCGATGCCGAACGCGCCAAGCGCGCCCACGATCTCAAGGAAAAGCGCCTGAACGAAATGCGCAATGCATTCGAACAGGCCCTGCCGTTGAACGCCAGCAAGAAAAAGAAGCCCAAGGGCAAGCCGAAGAAGCGCTGAAACTTGACGCAGGTCAACCCTGCACCCGCCTCGCGTGCCCGGCCCCGGGCACCATTGACGCCGATCAATTTTTCCCGCCCCCACATTGGTTATCTTGCACCCATCGGACAACGGCAAACGAATGGGGAGGCAGGCATGTTCTTCGACAACGTGGTTATCGCCGGTGTGGTAACGGTTGGGTTGATGGTCGCCTTCTTTGCCGGTCTGGGCATATTCATCTGGAAAGACTCGAACAAGCGCAAGCCGCGCTGAGCTTCCGGGTACACGAGCACGCAAGGCATTTAGGGCGACTTCGGTCGCCCATTTTTTTGCCTGGAATTCGGCTTGCCCGCCCAGAGGCCTGCCGAGCAGACCCGAACCTCTAAAAGATGATTAGCTAGCTAATTAATCGTTTCCGCTTTATTCTGTCCACCATTGTCTATCGTTCAATCAAGACCCTCCCGCAAGGTCCGCCTCGTGCCCATCACTCTCCAGGCCCTGTTCGCCCCCAGCAGCCTCGCCCTCAAGTTCGCCATCAAGACCCTGCTCGGTGGTGGGTTGGCGCTATGGCTGGCGATGCGCTGGGGCCTGGAACAGCCCTCATGGGCACTGATGACCGCGTTCATCGTGGCCCAGCCGCTGTCTGGCATGGTGGTGCAGAAAGGCTTGGCGCGGCTCGCCGGAACCTTGGTCGGCACCGTCATGTCGGTGCTGTTCATTGGCCTGTTCGCCCAGACACCGGGCTTGTTCCTGCTGGCCCTGGCCCTGTGGCTGGCCCTGTGCACCGCCGCGTCTACCCAACTACGCAGTGCCTGGGCCTATGCCTTCGTGCTGGCGGGCTACACTGCGGCGATCATTGCCCTGCCAGCCATCGACCACCCGTTGCAGGTGTTCGATCAGGCAGTGGCGCGCTGCACCGAGATCTGCCTGGGGATTTTTTGCGCCACGGCCTGCAGTGCCTTGCTGTGGCCCATGCGCGTTGAACAGCAACTGGCCGGGCAGGCGCGACAGGCCTGGCACAATGGCCTGCAGGCCGCCAGTGCCATGCTGGGCGGCGAAGACGAGGCGCGCAAAGGCTTGCTGGAAAGCCTGGGGCGCATCGTGGCCATCGACAGCCAGCGCGAACATGCCTGGTTTGAAGGCAATCGCGGGCGCCAGCGTGCCCGCGCCATCCGCGGCCTGAGCCAGAAACTGATGGTGCTGTTGCGCATCTCGCGCTCGGTACGCCGCCAATGGCGGCAACTGGATGAGCGGGAGACCGAGCACCTGGCACCCTGGCTGCAGGAAGCGCGGTCGCTGCTGGTCAAACCCGACCCGCCCAGCCTGCTACTGCTGCGCCAGCGTATCTGGGATGCCGCCCACGATGAGCAAATCAGTTCGACCGAACACTTCTGCCTGGCACGCATGGCCCTGCTGCTGGATTACGCCATGGCGGCCGGTCAGGCACTGGCGGATGTCGAGGCGGGCAGGGCACCGAAGGATGTGTCCCAGGGGCTGGCCGCACACCGCGACTGGTCGCTCGCCTTGCTGTTCGGTTCCCGCAGTGCTCTGGCCTTTCTGGTAATGAGCGGCTTCTGGCTGGCCACGGCCTGGCCTTCGGCGCCGGGGGGGCTGGTGCTCACCTGTGTGGTCTGCAGCTTGTTTGCCAGCCGTGAGAACGGCGCGCAGATTGGCCTGAGCTTTCTGCGCGGAATCTTCCTGGCGATACCTGTGGCGTTTCTGGTGGGGCAGATTCTGCTGCCGCAGTGGAGCAGCTTCGCCATGCTCTGCCTGGGCATGGGCGTGCCGCTGTTTCTTGGCGCCCTGGGCATGGCCCATCCACGTACCGGGGCCACGGCGACCTCCTATTGCCTGCACTTCATCGTGCTGGTGTCGCCGCTCAATGTCATGCAGTTTGGCGTAGCGACGATGCTGAACAGTGCCTTGGCCATGCTGGTGGGGGTGTCTGCCGCAGTAATGGCGTTTCGTCTATTGGTGTTCCGCCACCCGGCCTGGCTGGGCCGGCGTCTGCGTGCAGCCACCCAGAGCGACCTGGTACGCCTGACCCGGCGCGACCTGCGCGGGGCCGACAGCTGGTTTGGCGGGCGCATGGCCGACCGCCTGATGCAATTGGCCAGGCATGCCAGCGAGCTGCCCGAAAGCGAGCGCAAGCGCTGGGATGACGGCCTGCACGGGTTGGACATAGGCGACGAACTGGTGCATCTGCGCATGTGTCTGGCAGTTGCCCAAGCGCCTTTGGGCCGGGCCGAGCGCGAGTACCTGCAACAGGTGCAGGCGGTACTGGCCAACGGGCCTGCCGTCGGGCGTGGTCAGCGCCTGGACAGCGCCAGCGAACAGTTTATTGCCGCCTTGCGCCGGCTACCTTCGAGCGACTCGCTACGGCTGGCCGAAGGGGCGGTGCTGCAATTGCAGAAAAGTTGGCGCAAGTGGTGCCGCTGGCAGGAGGAGACCCATGGGGTTGCGTGAATGGGAAGTGGGCGGCGTACTGCTGAGCCCGTTTCTGCTTTATGTGTTGCTGGCGCTGGTGCTTACCGGCGTGTTGCGCCTGGTGGTGCAGGCCACGCCGCTGGGGCGCTGGATCTGGCATGAGGCGCTGTTCGACACGGCGCTGTTCGTTTGTGTGTTGTTCCTGGTGGTACGACTGCTGGGAGCTTTATAAAGGAGTGTTTGGATGCGTGCCGCCGTACGTACTCTGGTGACCTTGTGTGTGGTAGCCCTGGCCGTGTTGGCCGGTTACCAGTTATGGCAGTACTACATGCTTACCCCCTGGACTCGCGATGCCCGGGTGCGCGCCGACGTGGTGGTAATTGCCCCCGATGTGTCCGGTTGGGTGCGCGAGCTCAAGGCCCGCGACAACCAGCAGGTCAAGGCGGGCGATCTGTTGATGAGTATCGACCGCGAGCGCTTCAAGGCGGCCTTCGACCAGGCCAGCGCCGTGACCGAGACCCGCGCCCAGCAACTGCGCCTGCGCGAGCGCGAAGCAGCCCGGCGTACCGCCCTTGGGCCGGAGGCGATCAGTGCCGAGTTGCGGGAAAATGCACAGATCAACGCCGCCATCGCGCGGGGCGAACTGCATGAAGCCGAGGCCCAGTTACAGGTTGCCAAAATCAACCTGGCGCGCAGCGAAGTACGGGCACCGCGCAGCGGGCATATCACCAACCTGCGTCTGGCCGAAGGCAACTATGTGAACACCGGGCAATCGGTGATGGCGCTGGTGGATGATTCAACGTTCTATATCCAGGCCTACTTCGAGGAAACCAAGCTGCCGCGCATCCGCGTCGGCGACGCGGTGAAGGTCTGGCTGATGGGCGCCGGCGAGCCGATGCAAGGGCATGTGGAGAGCATCAGCCGCGGTATCACCGACCGCAACAGCAACCCGGACAGCCAGTTGCTGCCGGAGGTGGAGCCCACCTTCAACTGGGTGCGGCTAGCCCAGCGCATTCCGGTAAGGATCCGCCTGGACCAAGTACCGGAAGGCGTGACCCTGAGCGCCGGGATGACCGCGAGTGTGCAGGTGCATGAACAGTAAGACGGGCGGGACGAGCGCCTTAAAGGAACATCCCGCCTGACACTTCCAGCCGCTGCCCGGTGATCCAGCCATTGCCGTCTTCCAGCAACAGCGCGATTGCCGCCCCGATATCGTCCGGCAAGCCCACCCGGCCAAGCGCCGTGTTGCCGGCAATGTACGCGTTGACCTGCTGGTTGTCGCGCACCACGCCGCCGCCAAAGTCGGTCTCGATGGCGCCCGGCGCCAGTATGTTCACCCGAATCCCACGTGCCCCCAGCTCCTTGGCCTGATACCGCGTCAGCACCTCCATTGCGCCCTTCATCGCGGCGTAGGCGGCATACCCCGGCAGCGCAAAACGTGCCAGGCCGGTGGAAATGTTGACGATACGGCCATTGTCGACCAGCAGCGGCAACAGGCGTTGGGTGAGGAAGAACGGGCCCTTCAGCTGAATGTTGAGCAGTTGGTCGAACTGCGCTTCGCTGGTTTCGATGTACGGCACATTCAGCCCGATCCCGGCATTGTTCACCAGAAAGTCGAAACGCTCGCGAGCAAAGCGCTGCTGCAGGGTTGCGCCCAGGCGCTCGGCGAAACCGGCAAAGCTGGCGCTGTCGCTGACATCCAGCTGCAGCATTGCAGCCTTGACCCCGGCCTGCTCCAGCCGGGCTGCTACGGCTTGCGCTTCGTCGGCCTTGCTGTGGTAGGTGCCGATGACATCGATACCGCGTGCTGCCAGGTGTTCGGCAGCATTTCGGCCGAGGCCGCGACTGGCGCCAGTGATCAGGGCAATCTTGCGAGTCATGGTGGAAACCTCATGGTGGGTGAATGATCACAGGTTATTGGTCGCTCTGGTGCTGTTAAATCCTGTAAAAATGGAAATACTGTTCGGTAAAACCGGACAGTTGAGGCCTCGAGTGAACAAGCTGGATTTGTTGCGCACCTTTGTGCGGGTCAGTGAGGTCAGCAGCTTCACGCTGGCCGCCGAGAGCCTGGGCCTGCCACGGTCGACCGTGTCGGAGCAGGTGCGGGCGCTGGAACGGCTGTTGGGCACGCAGTTGTTCAACCGCACCACCCGGCGGGTCCGGGCGACCCAGGATGGCGCTTTGTTGTACGAGCGTAGCAAGGACCTGCTGTCGGGCATGGACGAGATCGAGAGCCTGTTCAGCACCGATGATGCCGAACTGTCCGGGCGCCTGCGCATCGACCTGCCGACCATGATGGCCCGTCGCGTGATCATCCCGGCGCTGCCGCAGTTTCTGCAGCGCCATGCGCGCCTGGAAGTGGAGCTCAGCTGCACCGATCGCCAGGTCGACCTGCTGCGCGAGGGGTTCGATTGCGTGATGCGCATCGGCGCCCTGCATGACCTGGACGTGGTGGCGCGGCCGGTCGGGCAACTGAGCATGCGCAACTGTGCCAGCCCCGCCTACCTGGCCCGCTACGGCGTGCCGCGCACGCTGCAGGACCTGGCCGAGCATCAGCTGGTGCACTACGTACGGACCCTGGGTGCGCGCAGCGCCGGTTTCGAATACCTGCAAGGCGGGGAACTGCAGTACCAGGCCATGGCCGGTGGGGTGACGGTCAACAACGCCGAAGCCTACTCGGCGGCCTGCCTGGCCGGGCTGGGCCTGATCCAGGTGCCTGCGGTGGGAGTTGCCGAGCATTTGCAACGCGGCGAACTGGTTTCGGTGCTGGAAGACTGGCAGGCCCCGGCCATGCCGGTGTCGCTGTTGTATGCCCGGCAACGGCATGTGCCGCGCCGGGTGCAGGCATTCATGCAGTGGCTGGGCGAGGTCCTGCACACCCAGGTTGATCCCGCGGCCAGTGATTGAGCCAAGCCATGGCGCTGCAAAGGCGACTTGCGTTAGGCTGCCTGCTGCGAGTCGCCCGGCAGAGGCGACCTGGTACCCTTCCTGCGTGCGTATCTTCCGAGTTCATTGCGAGGTTACGTCATGGCCATCACTTCCCAAGACATCTGTATTGCCGCCGACCAGCTCATGGGCTTTGTCGGCTTTCATGGCAAACGCGGCATTCATATCGTGCGGTTCTCCGAAGACGCGTTCGGCATGGACGTAGCCGACGACAGCATCACGCCCTGTAGCGAATTCGTCTGGCGGCCAGTCCAAGGGCTGCGCATGGCCCTTTGTCGCGAGCGGTTGTCGCTTTTGCTGGCGCAGCATGTGGATGACCGCTTGAACATCGGTGAGCCGCTGCGCGCCTACTTGCGCCGCAGCGAGCTGCCGGAAATTGTCGCTGAGCGCAGCCTGCAACGGCCCGGACCCGGCGGCACCGGTGTTTGCGGGTAAACCCGCTGCTACAGCGGGCGCGCGGTTATCTGGGGTGTGTGGTGCAGCAATGCCTCAACCCCAGGGCCGTCCAGTGGCCGGCTCAGGTAATAGCCTTGCACTTCATGGCAGCGGTCCTTCTCCAGCGCCTTGAGCTGCTGTTCACTCTCCACCCCTTCGGCGGTAACCGTCAGCCCCATGGCCTCGCCCAGGCTGATGATGGCCTGGACCACGGCGCGGTCGCTGCCGCTGTTGCTGCCCAGGCCACTGATGAAGCGTTTGTCGATCTTGATGCTGTCGAACGGGTAGGTGCGCAGGTACCCCAGCGATGAATAGCCGGTGCCGAAATCGTCCATGTTCAGGCGCACGCCCAGTTCCTTCAGCGACAGCATGGTGCCCAGGGCGCCCTCGATGTCGTTGAGCATCACGTTTTCGGTAATCTCCAGCTCCAAGCGCTGTGCCGGGAAGGCCGTTTCCAGCAGGATCTCGCGCACGTCGGCCACCACATCGCTGCGCAGGAACTGCGCCGGCGACAGGTTCACCGACACCACGATGTCGGCGGGCCAGTCGTGAGCAGTGTGGCAGGCCTCGCGCAATACCCAGCGGCCCAGCGCGACGATGATGTCACTCTGCTCGGCCAGCGGAATGAAAGTATCCGGCCCGAGCAACCCCTCCTGCGGATGCTGCCAGCGCAGCAACGCTTCGACCGCGACAATGCGCAGGTCGCTGAGGCGGTAGCGCGGCTGGTAATGCAGCTCGAACTCCTGGTTGCGCAGCGCCCGGCGCAGATCGTTCTCCAGCTGGCGGCGGTACTGGATCTGCTGGTTCATTTCGGCAGCGAAATAGCGCCAGGTGCCCTTGCCATCGGCTTTGGCCTGATACAACGCGATATCGGCGCAGCGGATCAGTTCGCCGGCATCGAAACCTTGGGTGCGGGTCTGCGCGACGCCGACGCTGGCGCCAATGTGCAGGTGCTGGCTGTCGAAGTCGATGGGTTGCTGCAGCAGGCCGATCAGCCGTGCACAAAAACGGTCGACTTCGTTGCGGTTGTCCATGCCGTTGAGCACCAGCACAAACTCGTCGCCGCCCAGGCGCGCCACCAGGTCGCCCTCGCGGGTGGTATCACGCAGGCGTGTGGCCACCTCCTGCAGCACGGCATCACCGGCACCATGGCCGAGCGAGTCGTTGATCGGCTTGAAGTTGTCCAGGTCAAGCAGCAGCAACGTCAGCGGCGGTGAATCACTGCCGCGCAACAGCGCCTGCTCCAGATGCCGGGCGAGCTTGTTGCGGTTGGCCAGCCCGGTCAGCGGGTCGTGCAGCGACAAGTGCTGGATGCGCGCGTGGGCATCCACTTCGTCGGTGATGTCGCTGGCGGTGCCGCGATAACCCATGGGGTCGCCATGGTGGAAGATCGCGCGGGCAGAGATTCGGCAGTAGCGGTTCTGGCCATTCTGGTCACGGTAGGAGCAGCGCAGGTTGGCCAGCTGTTGCGGGTCGGCCGTGCCCAGGGCGTCAACCCATGGCGACAGCGGGGTAGTATCGCAGGCCAGCAACTGGTTGAGCGGGTGGCCCAGCCAGTCGTCCACGCTGTAGCCGGTGACATTGGCAAAGCGCTGCGACAGGTAGGTCAGGCGCTGTTCACGGTCGGTCTCCCAGATCCAGTCGGAAGCCGACTCGGCGACAGCGCGGAACCGCTGCTCGCTGGCCTCCAGGGCCTGATTGCTCTCTTGCAGGTGCGTCAGCGTCATGCCCATCGCCCGCGAGCTGCGCAGGGCATGGCGGAACAGGTAGAGCATGATCAGGCCGAGTATCAGCAGGGCAGCTGCCAGGGCTGGCAACACCGCCCGGAGCATTTGCCGCCCTGGCAGCGGGCTGCTCCAGGCCAGATGGTAGCCGGTATCCCCTAGTTCGATACGCAGATGGTCGTGCGCCTTGGTCTGATCCTTTTCCACGTGCATCCCGGTCAGGCCGGCACCGCTGCCCAGCACCGCCAGTTTGTCTTCGGTAAGCTGGTCGACGAACAGCATCACGGGAGCATGGGCTACATCGCTGTCGGTCACTTCGCGGTCCGGCCGCACCGCCGCAGCACTGAGCACGGCCGGCCAGCCATTGAACAGGACGAAACGGGTGATCTGCTCGCGCGGGATGGCAGCGGCACGGGCCTGGTCGATGATCGGTTGCAGCGGTGCATCTATATAAGTAGTGGCGCTTGCCTGGCTGGGCTGCCCTTTGAACAGGGCGTAGGTAGTGCGCTCGTTCTCCAGCACAAACACCCCTTCGTAGCCGCTGGCGCTGTACAGCGATTCGCCAATGTTCTTTTGTTCGTAGGCCCACTGCCAGTCGGCCTGGCCCGCCAGGTGCTCAAAGGCGGCATCCCACACGGCGTAGCTGGACAGGAACTGGCGCGAGGCAAGCAGCCGTTGCTCCAGCGCCTGGTTCGCGTGGAAGGCGCTGCGCTGGCGCTCCTGCTGGTCCAGGGTGCCTGCGATATTGAACAGTGCAGCGAGAATGACCAGGCAAGCCAGGCCGAACACGGCGCTGAAACCGGCAATCAGGCGGCGCACCTGAACGCGTGGCGTGGGGCTGGTGGATGGAAGGTTGGCAGTCCTGGCCATGCGCGAGCGGCTCCTTCAAGCAGCCCCCCCGCCGGGTAGTCATGCAGGAGGTTCAATCAGGATAGGCCAGCTTGAGCGCCGCAGCTTCGTTGCGGGCAAAATTGACCCGGTCGCGGCCAGCATGCTTGGCGGTGTAGAGGGCCTTGTCCGCCTGTTCAAGCCATTGTTCGGGTGAGTCCAGGCCAGCCTCGAAAGGCGACAGGCCGATGCTCAGGCTGATACGCAGATGCGGCAACTGCGGGTTGCGATAGCTGGCAGCCTGCTCGCGCAGGCGCTCCATGGTCTGGCAGGCCTGAGTTTCGCTGGTGCCTGGCAGGATCACGCAAAACTCGTCGCCGCCGTAACGACCGGCCTGGTCGCCCTCGCGCAGGTTGCGCCGCAACTCGGCACTGAGCTGGCGCAGCACGCAGTCGCCGACCACGTGGCCGAAGGTGTCGTTGATGGTCTTGAAATGGTCAATGTCGATCAAGGCAATCACCGCTTGCCCCTGTTGCTGCCTGCAGGCTTCGAACTTCAGCAGCAGCAGGTCTTTCCAGGCGCCGTGGTTGAGCAACCCGGTCAGGCTGTCGGTGAGGCTCAGGGCGCTGAGCCGGCGCTTGTGCTCGGCCAGCTTGATCGCCAGCTGGTAGCACACCCAACCCAGCGCCAGCGGGTACAGTGTCAGCATCGGCAAGCAGGCATACACCTGCAGCGGCGTGGCATTCAGCTGCAGGCCCGTGCCGAGCAGCAAGGTGGCGATGAGCATGCCCGCCAGCTGGGCCAGCCCCCCACGAAAGACCATGCGTTTGCCGCCAGCGGCGACATTGTTCATGGTCATCATCGACAGTACGGTCACGCTGGGCAGCGGGTTGAAGTGCATGGCGGCGGTCCAGAAACCGCCCATCAGCGAGTCCAGCACCAGATTACGTTGTTCTGCCTGGTAGGGCGTCGCCGAGCGGGTGGCCCACAGGTAGGCGACGTGAGGCCACAGCAGCCCGTTGAACAGCATCAGCAGCCATACCCAGATCGGCGGCGACAGAGGCGCGATGGCAGCCATCACACTGAGCAGGCCGATGCCCATGCCGATGACCCGCGGCAGGTAGATGCGCTTGACGAATGAAAGGCCTTTGCCGCTGCGTTTGTCCATCATGGTCATCGTTCTTCTGCCGGATACCGTTTATCGCATAACGCGCGTGAATATTGTTGAACAGTGTTTCATCGTTGAAAAATGACCTTACAAGCCATTTCACGGTTGATCCGGTCACTGTGGGGTAACATGAACACTTCCTGTTGCTCGGAGTGCTGCTGATGGTTCCCTTGGCCAACGCTGCCGGCGAGCCGGCGCCACATTGGGACGGACGTTTCCACAACCAGGTGGTGAGGCCACAGGATGGTGTAATGAAAAAGCTGCGCATCGGGCTCAAATACCTGTTCTTGCGCAAACCGCCGGAAACCCGGCCATCCATGCCCGTCAGCCTGCAGCCCATGACCCGCCAGCAGGTGTTCGATGCCCCTGACCACAGCCTGTGGCGCCTGGGCCATTCAACGGTATTGCTCAAGTTGCGCGGGCGCTTCTTTATTACAGACCCCGTGTTCGCCGAGCGCGCCTCACCCGTGCAGTGGGCCGGCCCGCTGCGTTTCCATGCGCCACCACTGCCACTTGAGCAGTTGCCGCCGCTGGCGGCGGTTGTGCTGTCTCATGATCACTTCGACCATCTAGACGAACAGGCCATTCGCAGGTTGGCCCCACGCACCGCAGTGTTCCTGGCGCCGCTGGGCGTGGGCGACCGGCTGATGAAATGGGGCGTGCCGCCTTCGAAAGTACGGCAGCTGGACTGGTGGCAGGAACGCGAGGTGGAAGGCGTGCGCTTCGTCGCCACTCCGGCCCAGCACTTTTCCGGGCGCGGGCTGCTGGACAGCAACCGGACCCTATGGGCATCCTGGGTGATCATGGACGAGGATGTGCGCGTGTTCTTCAGCGGTGATACCGGCTACTTCGACGGCTTCAAGCAGATCGGCGACCGCTTCGGGCCGTTCGACCTGACCTTGATGGAAGCCGGGGCCTACAATGTTGCCTGGCCCGATGTTCACATGCAGCCCGAGCAAAGCCTGCAGGCGCACCTGGATCTACGCGGGCGCTGGATGCTGCCGATTCACAACGGCACTTTCGATCTGTCGATCCATGGCTGGCAGGAACCCTTCGAACGCATATTGGCCCTGACCAGCCAGGCCCAGGTGCGGCTGAGCACGCCGCAGATCGGCGAGCGGGTCAGCATCGACTCGCCGCATGCCGGGCAGAACTGGTGGCAACCGCGGCCGGTGCGCCAACGCGGCCAGGCGAATGAGCCCACGGTAGCGACCCGCTGAGCGTCATTGTTTGCCTTCCTTGGTGCGCGGGGGCGGGGCCTGATCATTTTCGGATAGCTGCGAAGGGGGTCTGCCACTGTCACTGCGCACTTGTGCATGGCTGATCAGGCCGAAGATGAAGCTGCCGCCGATGATGTTGCCGGCCAGCGTCGGCAAGGCGAACTCGAGCCAGAAGCTGCGCCAGGTTTCATCGCCGGCCCAGACCAGATACGACACCTCGACCGAACCGACCACTATATGTGTGAAGTCGCCCAAGGCCATCAGGTAGGTGATCATCAGGATGATCCAGATCTTGGCGTGCTCCATCGACGGGATCATCCACACCATGGTGGCGATCATCCAGCCTGAGACGATGCCTTTGGCAAACATCTGGCTGATGTCGTTCTTCATGACCTTGCGGCCCACCTCGAGGAAGGCCACATCAGTCTTGCTGTCGAAGATCGGCAGCTCCAGCATGACCCAGGCTACCAGCAGGGTGCCCGCCAGGTTGCCAAGCAGTACCACGCCCCACAGGCGCAGCAGCCGGCCGAAGTTGGCCAGGGTAGGGGAGGTCATGACCGGCAGTACGGCGGTCAACGTGTTTTCGGTAAACAGTTGTTGGCGTGCCAGGATCACGGCGAGGAAGCCTGCGCTGTAGCCGATGCTGGCTATTACCTGGGCGCTGTCCCCTTCTGGCAGGCGGGCGTAAAACAGGCCCATGGCCATGAGTGAAAGGCCCATGGACAGGCCGGCAGCCAGGGCCGACCACCACAGGGCGGCAATGGTGCGCTCCAGTTCCTGGTCGCCCTGGTAGCGAATGATCTCGTGCAGTACCGCTGCGCGCGGTGGTTGGTTGTGGCTGACTTCCTGCTCTTCGTCTGCCGACAGGCCCGGTGTCTTCTCGCTCTGCGCATCGCTCATGGCCGCTACGCTCCGTGGGTGGGTTATATACAGATGCGTGGCGCTTTCATTAGTTGCCAGGCAGTTGCCAAACGCTGTCGGAAAGTTTTTTCAGATCAGGGTGTTGACTCTGATTTCAAAGCGCGTATTATTCGCCTCCTCGCAGCGATGAACGCTTCGGGGCAAGCGGTAAGTTGTTGAAGTTGTTAGCTTTCGAAAGAAGGCGGTGGTAAAAAACTTCAAAACAAACGCTTGACAGCAAATGAGGAAAGCGTAGAATGCGCGCCTCGGTTGAGACGAAAAGCTCTTAACCAAACGCTCTTTAACAAATTGAATCAAGCAATTCGTGTGGGTGCTTGTGAGTACGGACTGATAGTCAAAAAGATTATCAGCATCACAAGTGACCATGCGAGAAATCACATAGTCATTTGAGATTGCTGAGCCAAGTTTAGGGTTTCTTAAAAACCCAAGCAGTATTGAACTGAAGAGTTTGATCATGGCTCAGATTGAACGCTGGCGGCAGGCCTAACA
>NZ_JABMCW010000107.1:0-16456 GCF_013179705.1 Pseudomonas sp. CM25
CAATAGAGCAGGAAATACAAGCCCACTTAAACCTCGCCGAAGATTATAGTGAACACATTTATAATATTTCTTCAAGATCGGACGAAAGAGCATATTTCGATTTGATTGCTAACTTGGCAGGGCAATCTGCTCCTATCTTTCATTAATTAATTCAATATCTACCAGCCAAAGCCCGCCTAGCAGCGGGCTTTTTCTATACCCCTAGAAAGGCGCCTCCTCCTGCAGCCTTTCCTCCTCCCAATCCCTCTCCAGGACCAGGTCGTCGCGATCTTCAGGCTTCAGCGCCTCCCACCAAACCGTGACGCTCTCGTCATCGTTGAAAGTCAGGTCCAACTCTGGTGTTTCAACAATCAGCCCCATCACCTCCTCCCACTCCATGTCTCCATCCGTGTCCAGGCGATGAATTGTCACCCAGCGCTGCGACTGTGCAATCGGGTGATTGATCATCGACGAAACCCGCAGCCCGAGCCGCTCTACCCCGGTCATCTCTTGGCGTCCTTGTGGTGCCGTCTTCTTCTGCTTGGACATAAGACATCTCCTTTACTGTATATCCATCCAGTTATTGCAATGAGCATACATCACGCCTCGTGAAACGTGAACCCGCCTCCTAGTGAAATCCTCAACACACCCTCAGGCAAAATAAATCACGCGTTGTGTTGACATAAAAAACACGATGCGTGATATTTGCATCAACACGCAGTCACTCACCAGGGACTGCCGAGGCCCTCAAGCCGACCGCTCTTTACACAACCCGACGTGACCACCTCGACGCACCCAGGCCATCACCTGGGTCGGGACAAGCTAAGTCGTCGACCACGCAGCCTCTGGATAGCTGCCGGACCTCAGGCATTGAGGGACGCCAAACCATGCAAGCCAGCCGGGAAGAACACCGAACACGAAATGTGTGACCCGGCCAGGTGGGAATAGCCGCGGCGACGCGCATGGGGAGGAACAAACACCACAGGAGGAATCAGCCAATGAAGTAGATAGCCCAGCCGGAACGCGGACCGGCAACCCACGACGGACTGCCCCACTCAACGGGCCGCCGAGCTGCAGTTGGCAGTCGTGTAGCGAACACCTGACCCCATGACCACCACGCCGAGGCCGAACGACGCGAGGTGATAGGGAAGCTCAAGGCCAACCTAACTGAGAGCAGGGCCGTCGGCGGCTGAGCTCGAGCGATCACCGCTGATGCAATACCCCGGCCCGTCGCCAGTAGCGAGGCCGGGATTTCACCAGGTGCCATTCCATGAGTGGCATCTGGGAAATCAGCCGCCCTGGAGGGCAAGACGATGGCCTGGATACTCAACAGCGCCAACAAGCCGGTGGAAGCCGCAATAGGAAGTCCAGAACAGGTAGCCACCAAGGGTGATTGGTTCCTCACCTACGAGCTGGCACTGCAAGCCCAGCGTCAGCGCTGCACGCACGAAACGAAGCTGGGCCACAGCGGAACAGGCCGGGTCTTCTGCGCCGACTGCCGCAAGCCGCTCAACTGAACAACCAGCGCCACGACAGCCTGTCGTGAATTGCCCGATGCCCTGCTCCCCATCGCAGGCTGCATCGGAGTGTGATCTGAATGCGCAGGCTGATGCGCGAGTGGATTTACAGCGTGGCCGGTAATCGTGCCGGACCTGCTGGGTGGGTGGGCGTAAGCCCCGGAGTTATTGACCAAACCCATGCCGGAGATCAGCGCCGGCCAGATCACACCCCGATGCAGCTTTCATCGATTTAAAGCGCATAACCGTAGGCCTTATGCAAGTTAAGGCTCTCTGCAGTAAAGATTATTCGACGTACACGCAGGCGAATCCGGGGCCTACCCGGCCAGGCCAGATGCATGTGAGGCAGCGCTCACCGCCTGCACCCCTTCCCTTCACATACGACCGCATTGGCAGGCGCCAGGCCACCTTCACGGTGGGTCTGGTCACCCGAGCTTGGCGCCTGACCAATGCGGTTGCTGAGGACAATCATGGAAACGATCACTTGCGGCTCATGGATTGGCCAGCTCGGCAAGGCGCTGGCTCCCCGTGAGCTCGAAGCACTGCTGTGGGTGGCTCAAGGCCTCACTACCAAGGAAATCGCCCGCCAGATGGCGGTCAGCCCGGGCACCGTGGCCAACCGCATCGAGGCCGCGCTGTTCAAGCTCGAAGCCGGTCGCCGCATCGAGGCGGTCACCAAGGCCATGCGCCAACAAATCATCAGCCCGCTCTGCATCGCCTTGGCAGCCCTCATCACCATGCACGCTGTGATCGACGACAGCGACCCCATGCGCCGCGATCGCCGTACGCCGGACCGCCGCACCGCCCAAGTTCGAATCGTTCGCAAGGCAGAGGCCTTCGAGCTACACGCCTGACCACAATGAGGAATACCACCATGCAAACAGCCATTGAACAGAGCAAGGCCGGGCTCGAAACGCTCCGCCAGGAAGTCATCACCGCGACCGAGGCATTCCACGCCAAGTCGCGTTTCACCGTAACCAAGGCCGGGAACGGTTGGATGGTGGTCTCGTCCTGCGACAATCGGGTCTACGGCCGCAACACCAGCTATCCACAGGCAGTTCGCTATGCGGAAAGTCTGGAGCGCGCCATCGAGGCCAAAGCCCTGCCTGTTGTTGCCCTGGTGAGGGCCCGCCAGGTCGGCGAGAGCGCGACGCGCTGGTGCTCACTCATGGCCCTGCTGTTCATCGTTGCGGTAGCGGTTGCTCAGTCATGAGTCGCGGGGTCAACAAGGTCATCTTGGTCGGAACCTGCGGACAGGACCCGGAGGTGCGCTACCTGCCCAACGGCAACGCGGTCACCAACCTAAGCCTGGCCACCAGCGAGCAGTGGACTGACAAACAGTCGGGGCAGAAGGTCGAACGCACCGAGTGGCACCGGGTGTCGCTGTTCGGGAAGGTCGCCGAGATCGCCGGCGAGTACCTGCGCAAAGGCTCCCAGTGCTACATCGAGGGCAAGCTTCAGACCCGCGAGTGGGAAAAGGACGGCATCAAGCGCTACACCACAGAAATCATCGTCGACATCAACGGCACGATGCAGCTGCTAGGCAACCGGCCGCAGGGTCAGCAGCCAGGCCAGGTGCCAGATCGGCAACCGCAACAACGCCGGCCGGCTCGCCAGCAGCAGAACCAGCAGGCAGCACCGCCTGACCACGATAGCTTCGACGACGACATCCCGTTCGCCCCGCTCCACCACCTGGCCGGTGCGTAGCCATGAAGCGCCGGCAGCAGGTTCACCCCACGGCCTACTACCTCGGGCGTGCCTGCCGCGACAACAGCCTGTCACGCGATGCCCAGCCATACGGCTGGATGACAGTGAACTGCGGCTGGTGGCTTGCCGGCTGGCATGACAGAGACATGGAGCTTTCCGCTTGAAACTCACCACCACGCGCGCGAGGCACGGCCGGCGCCAGCAACACATCAATCTGCCGCCCAGCGGGCTCGCAGAAGATCGAGGAGACGCGAAGCATGAGAGTCGACCTTCCGGGCCAGTTCGACCTACCTATCCAGGCTGCCCATCAACCGCCGCCAAAGCCGACCGGTAGCAAGGAAGACCTGGCCGTGCGTATCGCCAAGGCTTTGGTCAAGTATGAAGCACGGCCTTCGTCGGCGCTCTGGATCGAAATCCAGGCCTGCGCCCACGCAATCCTCAAGTAACCACCATGCCGCATCCGGCCACGGAGGGCGGCGCATGCATGGAGAAAGCCATGAGCTATTTCTACAAGACCCAATCGCCAAAGGTTCTGGCCGCCGTGCGCGCCTGGGATGAGAAAAAAGCGGCCTGGAACGCCCAGCGCGAGAAGCTGGGCCAAGCCTTCGGCGCCGCTGCATCACCGATGTACAGCGGCTCCCGCAACTACGTCGGCGGCATCAAGCTCAGCGCCAGCCGCGACCTTGATGTGCATTGGTGCCGTCCCGACGAATACGGCTACCGCTCGCTGCGCCGGGCGCCCAAGCATGCCAGGGGCACGGACAAAGAGGTGCGCGCAGCCGAGAAGGCAGAGCACCAGCGCCTGGAAGACCTCTGGAAAGCACATTGCCCGGACGATATCGACCGGGACGAAATGTGGGAAGCCATTGGCGTCGAGCGCGGCGGGATCTGGCTCAGTGGTGGGGTGTGCTTCATCTACGGCGAAACCGTGTACCTGAACCTGGGCAGCAAGGCCGCTGACGGCGATGTCGACGGCCTGGTTGAGATCGTCAGCAGCGAGTACGAAACAACCCGCCAGCGCGTGCTCAACGCGCGAAAAGCCGCCTGACCCTCTGGCGCAGCAGCTGGCTTCAGTCGACTGAGCGAGCGTCAACACAAGTTGCCACGCTTTCGACGATCGCCGTGAAGCTACCGGTGAAGCTGTGCCGCAGCTCCCGCGGCATGTCGTAGGAAAAGTGGATAAGCCAGGATCCGTCGCCCAATAGCACAGCCTCCTGACGGTACTTATCAACCTGATCCTCATCAATTCCGAGAACTGCTGCGACTTCCTGGTTTGTTGGCTCGCGGTCCATCGGGGATTCATCTCCGTGTGCTGGAAGACAACAAATACTCCCAATGAAACCAAATTGCCACTATCGCGTAACTGCCGCGCGAGGGCCGCACATGCGTAAGGTTCACGCCGCCAACTGACCCGCCAGCGCCTCGCATCCCCCGCTAGCGCTCCGTCAGATGAACGCCAATAGCAAAGGCCGCCATGACTAGGACTACCTCTGCCACAACGTAAGCAACGAAGAACTCATCCGAAAACATGCCTGAATCTCTGAGGGCCCGCATTGCCCTGCGCAGTGCGTGAATGGCTCAGAGCCATCACCTTTCGCAAAAGTTCATTCACTACGCGGCGCTGCCCGCCAGCCCTAAACGAAAACGCCGCCTGATGAGGCGGCGCTGACAGACGATGATCGGACGTTACCAGGTCTTTGGCTCTGACTTCTTGTATGAGCCACCGGTCATGCACTTCTCGACCAGGTCTTCGCGGGCCTTGTTGTCTGGAAGCGTTTTCAGGTAGTCGGGCTGACAGTGTTCGCTAGTCGGCTCGTAGGCTGCCGTGTCGATGGCGTCTTCTTTGCAGCCAGCCAAGCTCATAAAGAGTGCCGCAGCGAGGATTGGGGCAAGGTATGACTTCACGGCTTGAACCCCTTGTCCTGGCTCTCATCAGGCGGAGTGATGTTCCAGAGATTCTCGCTGGCCTCCTGCTGTGCCTGCGCCTTCTTCTCCTCCTCGGACTCCCAGCATCCGCTGAGGGACAGGGCAGCAATGGCGATGATGGCTGAGCCAATGATGGTGCGTTTCATGAGGTTCCTTCCTGTGAAATGGCCGGGCGTTATATCAAACATCCCCACCCCTCCGCAAAACGTGGCGCCGTGCCATCAGCCAGCGCCTTCCCCTATTCAACGATAACGACTCACGCCACCCTGGCGAGGACCGCCCATGTCTGCATTTCAGAAAAAGAACCCGCTCGACTTCAAAACCCAGTACGGCCTTGGCTTCGATCCGCAAGACGATGAGATCGTGGTGGACTTCTTCTGCGGTGGCGGCGGCGCCGGTACCGGGCTGGAGATGGGCCTGGGCCGCCCGGTGAATGTCGCAAAGAACCACAGCCCGGCAGCGATCAGCATGCACACCGTCAACCACCCGCACGCCCGCCACTTCCCCACTGACGTATTCGAGGGTGATCCTGACACGGAATGCCAAGGGCGCTCAGTGGGCTGGTTCCACATGAGCCCCGACTGCACTCACCACAGCCAGGCCGCCGGCGGACAGCCGCGCAAGCGTGAAATACGCAACCTGTCTTGGATCGGCCTCAAGTGGGCCGGCAAGAAGAAGCCACGGGTGATCAGCCTGGAGAACGTTAAGCAGATTTTGCAGTGGGGCCCATTGATCGCGAAACGCGACAAGGCGACCGGGCGCGTGGTTACCCTTGACCTAGTACCGCATCCGTCCAATCCGAAGAAGGCCGTAAACCGCGTGGCCGAGCCGGGCGAGCAGGTACCGGTATCCAATCAGTTCCTGGTACCGAACCCCAAGCGCCGTGGCATCACCTGGCGCCGCTTCGTCCAGTTGCTGGAAGGCATGGGCTACCAGGTGGAATGGCGCATTATCAAGGCGTGCGACTTCGGCGCTCCGACAAGCCGCGAGCGCCTGTTCATGATCGCCCGCTGCGACGGCCAGCCAATCGTGTGGCCGAAGCCTACCCACGCCAAGAGCCCGGTCAAGGGACAGCAGAAGTGGCGCACCGCCGCGGACTGCATTGACTGGAGAGTCCCGAGCAAAAGCATCTTCGGTCGCAAGAAGGAGCTGGCAGCAGCAACGCTGCGCCGTGTGGCCAAGGGCATGAAGAAATTCGTACTGGACAACCCGCAGCCTTTCATCGTGCCGATCGCCAACTGGTCTGGCGAGCTGGCCCAGTCGGCAAATGAGCCGCTGCGAACTGTGACCTCCTGGCCGCGCGGCGGGTCATTCGCTGTGGCTAGCCCAGTAATGATTGGGGCCGGCGGCCCGGTCTATGCGGGAAAGCCAGTGCCAGCCGACCAGCCGATGGGCACCCTTATGACCCAGAGTCACCGGGCGCTGGTGACAGCCTTCATCGAACAGGCCAACGGAGGATTTAACACCACGCCAGCGAAGGGCGCAGACGACCCGCTGACCACGGTCACCAACACCGGCAGCCAGCAGCGCCTCGTGACCGCCAGTCTGGCTACTCTGCGCCGCAACTGCGTAGGGCGTGCAGTAGATGACCTGGTGCCGACAATGACCGCCGGCGCCGAGCATCACGCCCTGGTCGAATACAGGTTGTCACCAGAACATGAGGAAGGCGCCCTGCGCGTCGCGGCATTCCTGATCAGCTACTACGGCACGGAAAACATCAGCACGTGTGATGCCCCAGCGCCGACGGTTACCACCAAGGACCGCCTGGGCCTGGTCACCGTCTTCGTGAAGGGAACGCCCTATGTGATCGTAGATATCTGCCTTCGCATGTTGCAGCCGCACGAGCTCTACCGCGCCCAGGGCTTCCCGGCCAGCTACATCATCGACAAGGGAGCCGACGGCAAGCCGTTCACCAAGACCGAGCAGGTGCACATGTGCGGCAATAGCGTTAGCCCGCCGCCTATGGCTGCCCTCGCCCGCGCAAATGACCCTTGGCGATCAGCCACTGCCCAGGCTGTTGCAGCCTAGTCTTCGACAAGTCGGAACTGCATCTCCACCGGGCCGCCAGGTGCACGCGATTCCATAACTGCAACATGTTTGGCCCCGCACTGCTGGCAGTAGAAGACCTGACTGTCCAGCACTTCATCGTGGTCCAAGTCGGCGTCAGTTTCTTTCTCACATTTCTGGCAGATGAATTTTCTACTCATCTCCGGTGCTCCTAACCCACAACACATTCAGCGTAGCCGGTCTTTTAGCCGGCCTCTGAGGTATCCCCATGCCCACAGAAAACCGATCCAGCACCATCGAGCAGCATGACCATATCGAGGGGATCATCGATATGGTCAGCGCCCCCTTCCAGCACGAAGACCGGTACATAGTCATCAAGCGCAGCGACCTGGCGCTACTGTCACCTGTCGACTCAGATCTCGCGCACTCCTTTCTCGAAGGCGTGATGTCACTGATGGCCGAGTGGAACTGCCCAGCGCGGGAGTGCCTGGTGATTGAAAGCGATTGGCCGGAGTTCGCGCCAGCCTGGGCATCCATTGAAGCGCGCGTTACAGCCCGGCCAGCCCCGCAGCCCCACCCCGAGCCGATAGCCTGGATGGTTGGTACTGCCATCTGGTGGACCAAAGAAGAGGCTGAGCGGGATGCGGCAGAGACTGGGCTGCCGCTTGTTGGCCTGGGGCCGATGTCTGAGTCGAACAAGCCGACGATCCCGGAGGGCTACTGTCTCATGCCAAGGCGGCTCACTGCCGAGAACGGTGCCAAAGCACTGCTGCTCGGCGAGTTCAAGCTGGAGGTCACGCGCGAGTGCCCAGAATGCCTGGAACTGGACGAGCCAGCAGATGGCTGCGAGATCTGCGATGGCGAGGGTGAGTACGCACAGCGCCACACGATCCCGTGGGACATGATCAAGTTCATCTACAGCGAGGCCGTGAAGGGTCTTGCTTTCCAGCGGAACGTGACCTGCAAGCCATCATGACATTCGGAGTACATAAGTACTCCACCCGGCTGTAACCCCTCTCCCCTCTACTTTGAGGCGGCGAGACGATTGGCAGTTGGAGCACCGTCAATAGCAATCCGGCGGGCCCGGCCGACGCCCCATGCCAGCGCTCTAGTCATCGACTCACCCGGGCGCGACTCGAAAGCCTCCTCATGAAGCGCAGAGCCGCTCGGGGCGTATACACCGATGAACATCTGCGTGTTACCCGTTCGCGACAGTCGCACCTGGACATCTATGAACGTTCCATCGTCGAGTGTTTCGTCATGAGTCCTATGGTGAAGCGTCGGGTCAGCCCAAGACCAAAAAACATCACCGCGAATTCTCATGCCGTCCTCCTTCGACTTCAGTTGTATGCATCAACCCACCATAGCCAAACCGAAGCGGTTCGCAACCGCACCTGCCTGTTTCGTGATCTGAATCAGACTATTGGCCATCACCAATGCTCCTAACCCCTCCCCCTTCTATTCACTGCCGCGATATGGCGGCCAAGGAAGTCGTATGCTCGAAGCAAACATCAACCAGCACCTGAGCACCCTCACCGCAAGCCAGCTGGCGAAGCTGCTTGTCATGCGCAAGGGCCTCCAGTTCGGCTACGGCTACACGTTCACCGACGATGATGGGCAGTCTACCGACGTCGATCTGGCCTTCCTGGCTGCGGCACCTGGCGAGCTGCTCGAGGTTCTTTTCGAAGAAAACGAGCATGACGACGCCATCAACGAAGTGCGATACGAAGCTGAACAGGTCAGCGGCATCCGCGAGTGGTGCCACTACAGCTGGGGAAGGAACTACGACATCGACGTGAAACCATTCATCCTGCCTGACGGCCGCGCCCTGGCTTTCTGCGAGATGAGCGGCGGCGGAAAGCACGGCGAGCCGAATGCCTACCCGTGGGTGAATGAGGCCAAGTTCATCAAGGTCGCCGGCGTCGAGGAACGGGTCATCAAGATGTACCGGTTTGAGGAAATCAAAGACGGCGCTGAGGTGGAGCCATGACCCGCCTCGCCCTCTGCCTCCTTCTGCTGGCCACCGGCGCCAGCGCAACCGAGAACGTTATCGACGTGCAGCACGACAGCCAGCGCGGCGTCACCTGCTACCTGCTCAACGGGGTCGGCATCAGCTGCATCCCCGACAGCCAGCTGCAGGCCGGCAACCAGCGCCAGCTCTCCCCGCACGAAACACAACCTGAACCTACACCCGCACTGGCGCCTGGGCGCTGGATTGATGAGAGGTATCAGCTGTGAGCAAAGCCGCCCGGAAAGATGTGCTCGACGAGATGACCAAGGAAGACCTGGTGGAGTGGATCAGGTCTCAGCACTTTTTCATAAAGCCCAAGAAGAGCGATGTGCTGTATCTGCGCTGGAAGCGGCAATCGGCAGACGTTCTGACCGAAATGGAGAAGGAGAACCGCGCGCTTGACCATCTGGACTTCAGCGAGCGGGATCGACTGGCTCGGCAGTTCAACGCGTCAATAGATCCAAGTGAGCGGCTTCGACTGGTCGAGAAGATAGAGCCTTATGACAAGGCCCTGAGAGACCACCTGAACCGCTCCGAGGCGATCAACCGCAAGCAAAAGCGAGTGGATGCACTCTACGACCAGATCGAGGTCGAGCGGAAAAAGGAGTGCCGATGATGACCGACCTGATCGAAGTGAGGGTATCCAACCTGATCGGCGCGCCGCTGGACTGGGCGGTGGCCATGGCCGAAGGCTTCGGCACAGACCCTGAGTGCAGGACCACAATCTGGCGCAGCCGGACTGACCCTACCAGCGCCAGCATCCGCGGCGCGACTGATGGCTTCGGCTATCGCCCTTCCAACAACTGGGAGCACGGCGGCCCGCTGCTCGAAAAGCACCAGGCAGGGTTGAGCCATGACCGGTATTTGTCAGGCGGGCCATGTGGCTGGAGCGCAGGCCCGCTCAACTCGACCTGGCTTTCCGGACCTACACCCCTTATCGCCTTCTGCCGTTCCCTGGTTCACGCAAAACTTGGGCCGATCGTGCGGGTACCAAAGGAGCTACTGCCATGATCGCCCTCGCCTACATGGCCTACCTAGTATGGAAGGCGCCGCGATGAGCAAGCCGCATGCGCGAACCCGCACCGGTGCGAAGGTTACCCTCACCGTCGAACTGACGAACCTAGGATCTTGGGGGCCGGACTGCACTCTAGACCAGGTCTACCGGCAGGCCCGAGAGGCGGCGATCGGTCGCCTGAACAAGGTATTCAAGGACCACCTTGATACCACCCGCATTCTTGGCCCAATCGTCGTCGAAGCCGTAACCACCGACCTCGAAAAGCGTTAACCCCTCCCCCTATCACTCAAGCCCGCCGACATGCGCGGGCGAGGATGACCTATGTCCGCAACAGAACGATTCCACCACACCGCGAACGACTGCCTGGAGCGCCTGGCGGCCGATCTCTGGCCGGAAGCCAAGCTGGCTCTGGTCATCTACACCCCTGAAAAGCCTGAACTCGACATCGTGCTCAAGGACAGCGGCCTCAACGTTGACGAGGTCGTGAGCACCCTGCGCCGTCGCGGTGGCCTGGGCCTGGATGGCGAGAACATCTACAAGCGCCTGCTCTGCGACGCGATCATCGGGGCCATGGCTTGCGGCAAGCAAAACAGCAACCCGCCGCCTGCTGATCACTGGGGTCAGGAGTTTTGGAATATCGGCCGGGCCGAGGGCGCACTGCAGGAAGAGCTGATTCAGGCGCTCCGCCTGGCCCGCAAAGAACTGGACGCCTGCCAGCGGGCGATCCACTACGCCGGCGGCTTCGATCCAGCTTACGTCGACGATGCCCAGGCGGCGCTCAAGGTCGCCGACACGGTGCTCGAGAAAATGCCCGCCTGACCCCAACCTGCCGCCACCGGCGGCGTGGAGACCAACATGCATTCAAAAAGGAAGAAGCCAGGCGATGAACGCGCCGGGGTGGAAGAGGCCGTTGCCCAGGAAATGGACAAGGTAACGGAGGAAAAGATGGCCGAACTGCTGGGAATCACGCTGCGAGCGCTTCAGACCCGGCGCCAGCGCGGGAAAATCCCTGAAGGCGTCTGGAATAAGAACGGCCGCAACATCATGTACAGCAGATGGAGATATGAGGAATGGCTCGAAAGCCTGTGGGTCTGCCCCCTGGAATTGAAATCCGAGGAGACTCGCTCCGAATCCGTTTCACTTGGAACGGTGAGCGTCGCGGGGAAACCCTCGCCCATCCCCCGACGGCGCAGGGCATCCGCGCAGCCAGCCGTGTACGTGATCAAGTAGTAAACCTGATCCGCCACGACCTGCTGGACGACGAGAAGTATGCCGAGCTATTCCCGGGCTCGGAGGTGGCCCGCCGGACGGCGGAGTCCATCCCGAGCCTGGGCGCCTACACCCAGATGTGGCTGGATAGTCGCCACATCGTCGAAGGCACCCGCAACAACTACAAGAGCGTGTTCAACATCTACTGGATGCCGTACCTCGGCCTACGCCGGATAGACATGATCACGCCGACCATGCTTCGCGGGGTCATTTCGCAGATCCAGTGGACGTCAGTTGGCGTCAAGCGGAATGCGATCATCAAGCTGTCCAGCGTTTTCAAGACAGCGGTCCTCGATGGTTTGATCGCCAAGAACCCCACCAACTCGCTCGATAAGCCAAGGGCCGTCAAGAAGGTCGTAGACCCTTACACCAGGGCGGAAGCAGAGGCGATAATCTCCCACCTGTATGCGACGCTTCAGAAATACTCGCAGATCTACGCAGCGTTCTTCGAGTTTTGCTTCTTTACTGGAGTCCGCCCTGGCGAAGCAATGGGCCTGAAGTGGGAGGACATCGACCTTGATCAGCGCTCCGCGACGGTTCGCCGGATCATCGTTAACCGTGCCCCCCAGGAACGCACGAAAACCAAGCATCATCGGGTGGTCCTGTTAAACGAGCGAGCACTAAACGCCATCAACCAGGCCCAGCGAATGGCTACTCTTCGTCGCATGGCGTCCAAGTCGGCCCACCCTACTAGCCCCTTCGTGTTCCAACCTAGCAAAGGTGGGCTGTGGATTAACGAGCCAAGTGTTACAATCCGCCACTTCAAATCGGCGCTGAAGGCGCTGAACATCCGTGAACGCCGTCAGTACGACACCCGCCACACCTACGCAACCATGTGCCTGATGTCTGGGATGAACCCCGCGTTCATCGCGAGCCAGCTCGGCCACAGCGTCGAGATGTTGCTCTCTACCTACGCGAAATGGATCAGCTCCTCCTCGGACTGGAGGGAGCTGGAGAAGCTGCCGCCCCGAGTCGAATTGGCCCAAAATTGGCCCAAAACTGACGAGAGGGCCTAAATACACCTCTGGAACCCCCGCAGGACAAGCACTTGATTTCTACCGCTAACATCACCATGCAGTTCGGCTCCAAGCCGCTGTTTGAAAACGTTTCCGTCAAATTCAACAACGGCAACCGCTACGGCCTGATCGGCGCCAACGGTTGCGGCAAGTCGACCTTCATGAAGATCCTCGGCGGTGACCTGGAGCCGTCTGGTGGCCAGGTCATGCTCGAGCCGAACACCCGCCTGGGCAAGCTGCGCCAGGACCAGTTCGCCTACGAGCAATTCACCGTCATCGACACGGTGATCATGGGCCATGGCCAGCTGTGGAAGGTCAAGGCCGAGCGTGACCGTATCTACTCGCTGCCGGAAATGACCGAAGAAGACGGCATGGCCGTCGCCGAGCTGGAAACCGAATTCGCCGAAATGGACGGCTACACCGCCGAATCCCGCGCTGGCGAACTGCTGCTGGGCCTGGGTATTCCGCTGGAGCAGCACTTCGGCCCGATGAGCGAAGTGGCGCCCGGCTGGAAGCTGCGTGTGCTGTTGGCCCAGGCGCTGTTCTCGGACCCGGACGTGCTGTTGCTCGACGAACCGACCAACCACCTGGACATCAACACCATCCGCTGGCTGGAAACGATCCTCACGGCGCGTAACAGCACCATGATCATCATTTCCCACGACCGCCACTTCCTCAACAGCGTCTGCACCCACATGGCCGACCTGGACTACGGCGAGCTGCGCCTGTTCCCGGGCAACTACGACGAGTACATGACCGCAGCGACCCAGTCGCGCGAGCAGCTGCTGTCGGACAACGCCAAGAAGAAAGCCCAGATCGCCGAGCTGCAGACCTTCGTCAGCCGCTTCTCGGCCAACGCCTCGAAGGCCAAGCAGGCGACTTCGCGTGCCAAGCAGATCGACAAGATCCAGCTGGCCGAAGTGAAGCCATCCAGCCGCGTCAGCCCGTTCATTCGCTTCGAGCAGAACAAGAAGCTGCACCGCCAGGCAGTAGTCGTCGAGAAGATGGCCAAGGCCTTCGATGAAAAAGTGCTGTTCAAGAACTTCGACATTACCGTCGAAGCGGGCGAGCGCGTCGCGATCATCGGCCCCAACGGCATCGGCAAGACCACCCTGCTGCGCACCCTGGTCGGCGAAATGACCCCGGATGCAGGCTCGGTGAAGTGGACCGACAGCGCCGAATTGGGCTACTACGCCCAAGATCACGCTCACGACTTCGAAGACGACATGACCCTGTTCGACTGGATGGGCCAGTGGACCTCCGGCGAGCAGGTGATCCGCGGCACCTTGGGGCGCATGCTGTTCTCCAACGACGAGATCCTCAAGTCGGTGAAGGTGATTTCCGGTGGTGAGCAAGGCCGTATGCTGTTCGGCAAGCTGATCCTGCAGAAGCCGAACGTGCTGGTGATGGACGAGCCGACCAACCACCTGGACATGGAATCGATCGAGGCGCTGAACCTGGCCCTGGAAAACTACCCGGGCACCCTGCTGTTCGTCAGCCACGACCGTGAGTTCGTGTCGTCGCTGGCCACGCGCATCATCGAGCTGTCGGCCGATGGCGTGGTGGACTTCAGCGGTACCTACGACGACTACCTGCGTAGCCAGGGTGTGCTGGTCTGATTGACGGGCAAAGCCGAATGCCAGTCAGTTAAGCATTGGGGCCGCTTTGCGGCCCATCGCCGCGGTTCGTCGCCACGACAAGCCAGGCTCTCACAAGTACGGCGCATGGTTCGAATTCGATGCGGTCGGGGTGGGAGCTGGCTTGCCGGCGATGGGCTGCGCAGCAGCCGCATCAGCTTTAACTGACTAGCATCAGGGTATCGCACTATCCGACGAATAATTCGTTAGCCTGCTTTCATTTCCTTTGCGCAGCGGCCATGATGGGAACGCCCAACCGCCCGCCCGCGAAAGAGCCCATGACCGCGCAACAACCCGCCTCCGCCAGCAACACGCAGCCCATCACCCTGCAGATCCTGTCGATCGTTTTCTATACCTTCATTGCCTTCCTCTGCATCGGCCTGCCGATTGCAGTGCTGCCCAGCTATGTGCACGACCAGTTGGGCTTTGGCGCGGTAATCGCCGGGGTGACCATCGGCCTGCAATACCTGGCAACTCTGCTTAGCCGCCCGTTTGCCGGCAAGGTGGCCGATACCCTGGGCGGAAAACGGGCGATCCGTTTCGGCCTGCTGGGGATCGCCGGCTGCGGAGTGCTGACGCTGCTGTCAGCCTGGACCCTGAGCGTGCCGTTGCTGAGCCTGGGACTGCTGCTGGGTGGGCGTTTGCTGCTAGGCATCGCCCAGGGGCTGATCGGTGTCGCCACCCTGAGCTGGGGTATCAGCCAGGTAGGTCCCGAGCACACCGCGCGGGTAATTTCATGGAACGGGATCGCTTCCTATGGCGCCATCGCCATCGGTGCGCCACTGGGTGTGGTGGCCGTGGAGGGGCTGGATTTCAGCGTCCTGGGGCCGGCTTTGCTGGTACTGGCGACCGTTGCCTTGCTGGTGTTGCGCAAACGGCCCGACGTGGTGGTGGTGCGCGGCGAACGCCTGCCCTTCTGGTCGGCGTTCAGCCGGGTTGCACCGTGCGGCCTTGGCCTGACCCTGGCCTCGATCGGCTACGGCACCCTTACCACCTTCGTCACCCTGTATTACCTGGAGCGCGGCTGGGCAGGCGCTGCCTGGTGCCTGAGTGCCTTTGGCGTGTGTTTCATCATTTCGCGGCTGTTGTTCGTCAACGCGGTCAACCGTTTCGGTGGCTATAACGTGGCAGTAGCCTGCATGGCCACCGAAGTGCTCGGCCTGGGCCTGCTGTGGCTGGCACCTTCACCGCCCTGGGCGTTGGTTGGCGCAGGGCTGACCGGCTTCGGGCTGTCGTTGGTGTACCCGGCGCTGGGCGTCGAAGCGATCAGGCAGGTGCCCAGCAGCAGCCGTGGCGCAGGGCTTGGGGCGTATGCAGTGTTCTTCGACATGGCGCTGGCCATTGCTGGCCCGCTCATGGGCGCTGTCGCCGTGCACCTTGGCTATGCCTCGATTTTCTGCGTGGCGGCCCTGCTCGCCCTGGCGGGGGTAGGCCTGACGTTGTTACTGGCGCGGCGCGCTGGACGCAGCTGAGCGCTCGTCGGCTTGTGGCGCACCTAGCACCTGGCTGAAGAACGCTGCCGTTTCCTGCTGCAATGAGTGATGAATATGCCGGCGGTCCACGCCTTCGGCATCCTTGCACAGCGCCGGCATCCGCGCATGCTGCTCGGCATCGCAACGGGCCATGAACACGAAATGCCCGGCGCCGGCCAACAGGCGGTAGTCTGGCGTGACCGGGAGCTTGCGGACCAAAGCCTCGGCGTTGCGGTCCACGGCCACCAGCTGATCGCTGTCGCCGCTGTAGATCAGCGCCGGCACCTGCACCCCGGCCAGGGCATGGCGGCCGAACAGCAGGCTCAGCGGCGCCATCAACACCACCGCCCCCACGCGCGGGTCTGCCTGGGGCGCCAGCTCGCTGCGGTCGGCAATCAGCACACCGTGGGTCTTGCAGACATCGGCATCGTTCGGGCGCTCCAGGCAGTACTGGCGCAGACGGTCCAGGTCGGGGCGTGCTCCAGACAGGATCAATGCGGTTTCACCGCCGGCCGAGTAGCCAATCACACCGACCTTGCCCTCGTTCAGGAAAGGCCCGACCAATTCATCGTTGCGGGCCGCCGTGATTGCGGCACTGACCTGCAGCGGTCGGCCATAGAGGTTGCTCAGAGTGCCCAGGCGGCTGTGATCCCGGGCGTTGTCACCGGGGTGAACCACCGCCACCACGACAAACCCCTGGCGCGCCAGCGAGGTGGCCAGGTAATGCAGGGCCAACGGGCTGCCGGTGTTGCCGTGGGACAGTACCAGCAGCGGAAAGCGCCCCATGGCTACGGGCGCCTCTTCGGCCACCTCGACCGGGTAACCGTCGACACGGGTGCTGCGGATAGTGCCAACGGCTGGGTAGAACGCCAGCGCTTGCATGGGCCGGGCATCGACCGG
>NZ_JABMCW010000108.1:0-16345 GCF_013179705.1 Pseudomonas sp. CM25
TCGGTGGTGGGCACGTTCTGCTTGATCAGGTCACGGTCGCTGATCCAGGCCTGGAACACGGGTGGCACCTGGGTGCCGTTGGCCTTGCCAAGGTAGGCCAGCTGCATGGCGTGGCCTATCAGCGCCGCATCCTCGAGCATTTTTTTCTCGGTGGGGTCGGCCTTGGCATTGGTCGCGCTGCCGATGGCGTCCTCGCCCATGTAGGCAGCCCGCACCTGCTGGGTGATGGCGGCGGCCAGGCCATCGACCTTGCGGCCGAAGGCCTCGACATCGCCGGCATTGACCGGGTAGTACAGGGAGGTATTGGTGCCCGGGTAGTTGGACAGGGTACGGTACTGCGCCTCGGCGCTGCTGTGGTTCTTCGAGCCGCTCGGGGTTTTCAGGTGCAGCGTGTACAGGGCAACACCCGGGTTGCTGGCTTCGATCTTGACCTGTTCGGCGCCAAGGCCGGTACTCGACAGTTTGTCGCCACCGTCGATGGCACCGGCATCGGTGATCAGTACCACATAGCGCGCGCCGAATGCGCTCCAGTCGATCTGGTCCACGGCCGACATCACACCGGCGAAGGCATCTTCGTTGAACTCGCTGCTGGACACCTTGGCCTGCTTGAGGTCTGCGACCTTGGCCATGAAGTCGGCACCGTCCTTCACGGTGTTGGGGTCGGCGTACATCTTGCTGACGTATTCCAGGCCCGGCACCGCCTTGGTGCTGGAACGGTAGGCGACCAAGCCGAACTTGACCTGCTTGCCCAGATTTTCCTTTTCGATCTGCGTGTAGACGCGCTTGATCGCTTCACGGGTACGGTCGATATACGGGTCCATCGAGATGGTCGAATCGATCACGAACACCACAGCGGCACTGAACGCTTTCAGCTGTTGGTTGGCGGCGGCCTGGCTCGGCGCTGGGGTTGCCGCTGCGGCGCTGTCGGCTTTGCTGACCGAGGCCACGTTGAGGATGCGGGTGCGGAAGCCTTCTTCGGTCATCACCTCTTCGCCGCTGAGCACTGGCAGCAGGTAGAAGTTCTTCTGCAGGTCGACGAAGTACTCGGGCTCTTCGGCCAGCACCCCGGCTGCCTCGGCGCCATGCTTGAGCTTGGCGCGCAGCGGTGCCACGTGGCTGACCGGGTCGGGGGCATTGAGGATGCCTTCGAGCTGGTTGCGCTCCTTGAAGAACATCAGCCGGTCGCGGTTGGCCGGGTTGGTGAAGGCCAGGGTCAGCTGCATTTTCCAGTCGACGGTGCAGTCGGCAGGCAGCCAGCCGATGCTCTTGCCCTGGGTGTCGGGCCCGACCCGCAGCCATTCATGGGCGTCGGCCTGGGCACGCTCGTACACGTAGAAGCGGCTGAAGGTAGGTTGCGCGGCGCCAGAGGCGGCGCCAGCGGCATCGCTCAGCTTGCACCCAGGGGTAGTCAGCACGCGCTGGAACAGGGTTTTCTTGCCGTCCTGCAACAAGGGCTTGTCGGCGGCCTGCAGGGCAGGGCTGAGGGACAAGGCCAGCAATGCGGCGCCAACGCTACGCATCTTCATGGCTTGAGCTCCTCGTAGCGCTGTTTGGCTTCGGCGTTGTTTTCATCGAAGCTGAGAATGGTCTCGTACCAGGACGCTGCGGTGGCGCTTTCCGGTGCCTTGAAGCAGTTGCTTGGCTGGTGGTACTTGGGGTCGTATTCGTGGGCGTAGGCCGTGGCGATCTGGATGTCACCGGCGTTGGCGCGGTTGGCATACAGGCGCTGGGCGACGTCGCAGTGGTCGTTGGCCTTGGCCTGGTTGATCACTGCCAGCAGTGCCGCACTGTCCGGTTGGCTCTGGATGCACGTCTGCAGGAACGCCAGGGAAGTCTGGCCTTGCATGCTTTCCAGCGAGCAGGGTTTGCCTGCGTCGGGCTGTGGCGCTGGCTGGTCTGCCGTCGGCTCAGGTGCAGGTGCTGCGGCTGGGCTGCGGTTGAACCACCACCAGCCGCCTCCAGCGGCAAGCGCCAGCAGGATCAGAATCAGCAGTGGCAGCAGCCAGGTGTTGGCCTTTTTGGCAGGCGTGGGCGGCGGCGTTACCGGTGCCGGCCGGGGCGCGGGCTCCGCAACCACTGCCGGGGCAGGCTCCGGCTCCGGCGTAGCGACCGCAGGTGGCTCGATAACCACCGATGCACTTGGCAACGGCGCCGGTGGCGCCGACTGCTCCAGTGCCGGCCCCGACTCGACGGAGGCAATGATGGCGCTGTTGATACGCACCATGCCCATGTCGCTGCGCCCGGTCTGCGGGTTGCTGACTTCGATGCGGAAGGTGGCGGTGCCGCTGGCTTGCAGCAACGGGTTGATCAGGTTGGGGCCAATTCGCGTCTCGATTGCCGGCGCGCCCGCAACGGCGCCCAGGTTGTCCAGGCGGAACCAGTGGGCGACGTTGCCCCAGTGCCCGCCTTCATGCAGGTACTCGTGGGACTGGCTGCTCTGCAGGGAGCATTGCAGCCCTTCACTGGCGCCCTCCCAGCCGGTGATCCGCAGCAGGCCCTGGCCTGGCGTGTTCACTTCCAGTGGCAGCACATCAACTCTGATACCCATTGCAATCAACTCGCTTGAAAGGTGTTCAGCAACACCGCCAACTGGCGGCGCTGCTCGGTGGTGATTTCCGGGTCGGCGCCACTTTTGGCGTTTTCCTGGGTCAGCCAGGCCAGGCCCGACAGCCAGTCGACCAGGAAGCGTTGTTCATGGTGCGGTGGCTGCTCCGGCAGCACCGGCAGCTCGCCCTGGGGCACGCTGTGGTAGAAGTCGAACACCGGTTCGCGCGAGCCCAGCAGGCTGTTGGGGCGCTCACCGGCAGGCTTTTCCAGCAGACCGAACCAGGACAGGAAGTCGCGCATGGCCAGCTGCACGGTCAGTACCTGGCGCTGGACCATCTGGTCGCGGCGCATGCCGTTGAGCACCCGGCGCATGACGGCGGCGTCCAGCTGCTCGATGAACAGCGGCCGGCGTACCGCGCTGACCAGCTCTTCGACCAGGGCTTCGACCACTTCACGGCTAAGGCGCAGGTTGGCCAGGCGCGCGGGTTGCGTGCCCAGGTCGCGCATGTGCTTGATCCACGCCTTCAGCGCCGCGCGAACAAAGCGCTGCTCCGAGGTCAGGCGCTTGGCCAGGGGCTTGGGCGCCGGTGCCGGTGCTGCGGACGGGTTGTTGGCGAACAGGTTGCCGAAGCTGATGGCCGGGGCTTTGTTGGCCGGGGCCTTGGCAGCCTGTTCCGGCTCGTCGGAGGCCTCGCCGTCAATGCCGTCGATGTCGTACACACCGCCCAGGTAAAGCTCGCGCAGCTGCTCGACAGGTACCTGCAAGGCATGGATCAGCTCGCTGATCGCGTCCGGGTCGGCACCCAGGTTGTCGAGCAGGTACTGGGTTTTTTCACGTTTCTTGTTCAGCAGCTGTTCGAAGTCTTCTTCGCGCCAGGTGTTCAGCCCGTGTTCAAGCAGGTCGACACGGCACTGTTCCAGCTGCTCTTCGATACGCGCCAGCTTGAAGTCCAGGTCATTGATCGACGCGAAGCTGGTGCTGAAACGGCTGATACCGCCATCGTTCAGCGTCATCATGGCATCGAACGCGGCACCGGTATCCGCCACATGGCGGTTGGCAGTGGGGAAGTCGACCACGTATTGCCTGAGCCGTTGAATATCCCCGGCGTAGCTCTCGATCAACCGGTGCTCCTGGCCCTGCGCGTCACGTTCGATGAACGCGGTTTCTTTCAGGCGTGGCTTGCGCACCATGTAGGTATTGTCGAATGGCTTGCCGACCGACCACTCCTTCATCCATTCCTGGCTGCCGAAGCGCTCGACGATGGTGATTTTCATCAGCCGCTCGGCGGCTTGGATCAGGTGCGTGTCTTCCTTGCCGAGGGTGCTGTTGATCCACCCGTCGCACATGGTAAGGGCCCAGATCAGCCCTGGCGCGCGTTGGCCCCGCTCTTTCGGCGTGGCGCCCTGGGTATTGTGGATCCAGCGGGTCAGTACCGGGGCGACGCTGATCACGTCGCTCTGCTTCATGGTGCTGGTGCACACCACCAGGGCATTCATTTCCTGAGCTTCGCTGTAGCGCTCGAAGAGGTAGGCAACCTTGCCGCGCAGGATCAGGTTCCAGTACGGATAAACCTCATCGGTGGACTCTTTTACTGCCGCTTCGTCAACCGACAGGTATTTGTTGCGCGTGCGGTAGCCGGGGAAGTCGAGAATGTCGACGTCCTGCGCAACCGAGGCCGTCGGCCTGTTCAGCAGGCTGAAGTTCACCTCGACTGCCAGCGTGGCCAACTGGGCGATGCTGATGCCGACGCTGGCCTGCAGCTTGCCATCCAGGCTGGGCCGGACCTGAAGTTGCTGATCACGCCCAGTGTCCAGGCGGCTGAGCACATCCACGCTCATGATGTTGCAGGGCGACGCCGTAACGCTGTCGGTATCCTGCTTGAACACGCTGACGGGTGCATAAACCGTTTGTGCATGGCCCAACCGCTGCAGCGCCCCTGCCAACACACTGTAAAGGTCGGTAATGGGCGCCTGCCCACCCCACAGCACCGAGAACAACTTTGCCCGCTCGCGGGGGGCAAGGCGTGGCGCCAGCTTTACTGCGCGTGGCCAGTAGTGTTCATCCAGAAGGCGGGTGGACTTCTCATAGTTGCTTCTCAGGTAGTCCCACAGCGCGACCACGTCATCGCTGCTTACCCCGACTTGCGCCTGGTTTTTTTCCTGGCCTTCGAAGTCATTGAGCGCGGCCTGGATCCGTTGCTCGGTAAAGCTGTAATCCATCCGTTCATGGTCGAAGTCCTCGAACCACGCATTGCAGAGGATTTTCGCGACTTCGATTTCGCTGAACAGCTTCAGCTCGACGGGATAGCCGGCGTCCTGGCTTGGCGTGGATTTGTGGCTGAACCGCGTGACCAGGCCAGTGGCCTCGCCGCCACCGCCTGGCGGGTTTACATGCTGGATGAAGTCCAGAACCTGGCCACCGAAATTGCTCTCCAGCTTGCCATTGGCATCGGATGCCAACGCCGAAATCAGGTACGACTTACCCGCCTGCGAGAGGCCAAAAAAACCTACGGCCATTGGGCTGCTGGCGCTGCGCTGGAGGTTCTTCGCCCGGTTGCGCGCGCGCCTCAGGCGCAGGCCAAGGCCATCGGCCTCGGCCTCGACGCTGGCGGCGTTGCCACGCACCTGCTCGATCCATTCCAGGGCCTCGCCGGCGCCTTTGTGAATGGCGCCCCAGGCACCCATCAACTGCTGTTGCTTTGGCGTAAGGTCGCTCATTTTCCTTTGACGTTCCCGCTGTCGAGCCAATAGTCGCTGTCACTCAAACTCATGGTCGGCATGGTGTTGAGTGAGAGTTCAAGATCCCGGTCGAAGTCGAAGTCGGCATCCTGGATGTTCGATTCCAGCTTCTGGATGACCAGCTTGTCGCTGATCAGCCCCTGCTCGCGTTCTTCCTGATCGAACTGCTCGATCTCCAGGCGAATGCGCAGTACCGGGGCTTCGCCGTTCTTGCCCGCCGCGCGGGAAAACGCCGCGCTGCCCGAGGGGGTGAAGCGCAGGGTGTACAGCGGTGAGGCCGACCACCGCTCGGCGGCCAGCTGGCGGTAGCCCAGGTGCATGTCGCCGCGCATTTCCAGCCAGGGCGTGCCGCGCTCCTCACCCTCGCCGACGATCGGCAGCTCGATCAGCCCCTTGTCGGACTTGAGGTCGTGGTAGAGCACGTCGGCGCGCTTGATGGTGCCGGCGTTGTCGATCTGGCCGAAGTGCTTGATCACCGAGTAGGGCTTGAGCGCGGCCGTGCGGAAGTAGAAGTTCGGCACGCTGTGCTTGGAACACAGCAGGCAGATCATCGCGCCCACCGAGGCGGTGCTTTTCGGGTCGTCGATCAGGCCATTGCGGTGGAACGGGTACCAGCCACCGGTGCGGTAGTTCTGCATCGGCAGGATGCGCCCCGGCGGCAGCGGCAGGCGCTGGCGGATGAACGCCTGGATGCCGGGCAGGCGCGAAGGGCGGCCGGTCAGCAGAAGCATGTCGCAGGGGTAGTTGAACACCACCTCGCACAGTTCGCCGAGCACTTTGGTGATGTTGATCTGGCCACCCATGAAGGCGGCGTGGACCTGCTCGAGGTCGAAGCTGATGGGCGTCTGCAGCAGGTCGAGGGCACCATCGCGGCCGACCTCGCGGCGCACGGCGGCGTTGACGAAGGCCAGCACGCTGTCGCTGACCGTGGCCTCGCCCAGTACCTGTTGCCAGGTCTGCTCCTGCGCAACCTGCGGCTGCGCCGGGTCGAACTGTTCATAGGCCTTGAGCAGGGCCAGGCCCAGTGGCACGAACACTTGCAGGTTCAGTTGCTGGCGCAGCAGGCGCTCCTGGGCGGTGGCGTCGCCATTGCCACACAGGCGCGACATCAGTGCATCGGGGGCCGGTACGCCGGCCGTGCGCAGGGCAGCGGCGAAGGACGGCAGGATGAACTCCTGGATCATGTCCAGCAGGATGTCATCGCCGGCAATCTTGAAGCCATCGCGGAAACGCTGGGTCGGCACGATGTGCACGTTGGCCCCGGCACCGCCACCTGCGCCCCGGTCCAGCCGGTAATCGGTGATTACCAGGTCGGTGGTACCGCCGCCGATATCAATGGTGGCCAGGGTGATCTGTTCGTGTTCCTGTTTGTCGGGGCGCGCCAGGGCGACGAAGAATTCTTCCGGGTGGCCGGCAAAGTTCTCGTTGACCTCGTTGTACAGGTAGACCAGCTGGCCGCAGCTGGCTTCGTCCCACTCCACGCGCACGCTGGGGAACGGTGTGCGGGTGTTGACGTCCTTGCCCTTGAACGGGTTGCTCTCGTCCTGATGCCAGCCCAGGCTCTTCCAGACCAGGCCGATGGCTTCGTACAGGCGGTTGCTGAGCAGGCTGCGTTCGGCCTGGGGCATGCCCGGTGGCACGGTCAGGGTGATGCTGTTGAGCTGGCGCGGTACCCGCGCATGGCCCTGGCGCGAGCGCTGGGCCGGGCTGTTGATCTGGCTCAGCGCCTGGGTTACCACCTCGGCCAGCATGAAGGTCATCAGGCTGCTGCGCGAATAACGCGGGCTGAATACCGGCATGTCGAAGGGCTTGAGGTACAGCGGCTGGCCACGGTCGTTGATCAGGTTGGCGAATGGCGCAGCAACCGCCATCGGCTCCTTGTCGGTCTTCACGTAGGCGGTGTTGAAGCGCCAGCCGTGGCCGTAGGCCTTCTCATCCCACAGATAGCGTTTCGGGCTGGAAAGGCCGGTCGAGCCCTCGGTGCCGCGGTTGCGGCTGGCCAGGCGGCCGGCTTCGCCGCCAACCCGGGCGATGGTCGGCCACTGGAAGGCGTTGTGCCGGCCGCTCTTGATCGACAGGTGGTCCTTGCCGAAGGCGGCGTGGGTGAACTCGACGCGGCTCTCGAAGGCCTGGTTGTAGACCTTTTCCGGCTCGCTGAGGTCGCGCAGGGCCAGCACGTAGTTGTGACGCATGCCCGAACCCGCCTGGCCATGGTCCTCGATAAGGATGCCGCAGGTGCGCGAGTTGCCCACGTCCAGCACCAGGTCCACCGGGATCGGCTTGACGATGCCATTGGCCGCGTTGGCAATCACCTTGAGTTCCGGGATCTCGACCTTTGGTTTTTCGCTGCTCTGCTCGGCCGGCACCGGGCGGCGCAACAGGCTTAGCAGGTTCAGGTAGTGGCCCAGGTGGCGGTTACCCTGCAGGTCACGGTCCAGGCGCTCGCGCGTCCATTCCGAACGGGCCTCGGTGTACACCTCGGTGAGCCAGTCGCGGATCCAGGTGTGGGTCAGGAACCAGCCATATTCACGGGCACTGCACGCCAGCTTGAACGCCACGCCGGAGCGCACGTCGTCTTCGTTGGGGGCCAGGTACGGTGCACCGGCAACCTGCGCCATGGTGCGGCTGTCGAAGCCCAGGGTAAGGCGGTGGGTATTGCCGTCCACATCGGGCTCGGCGAGCTTGACCAGGCGCATGCGCGCCCAGTTGTTCGGGCCCTCGTCAAAGCGATAGGGCGGCGTGAAACGCAGGAACGGGATGGGCAACCACACCCCGTTCAGCAATTTGAGGCTGTCTTCCATCGGCAGGCGGAAGTGGCTCTCTTCGCTGGTGTCGAACTCGACCTGCACCACTTTGTCCGGCTCGGGCTCGTAGAAGTCCTTGTATTCCTTGGACCACAGCAGGCGCGTCGGCACCATGCCGTTGTTGAGCTGGACGAATTTGCCGGTCTGCTCGCCATCCGGGCCGAGACGCAGGGCGAAATCCATGAATTGAATTCCGGTATCGCTGACCAGCGTGACCGTTTCTTCGAACTGGGTGATTTCGGGCAGCATCTTCTGCGTTTCTCGTGTGATTAGCCGGCTTTTTTCATTTGCATCGGGAAGCCTTCGGCGCCGTAGTTGGCGTTGCAGTCGGCCGCGCCAGTGGCGTTGGGTTTGCAATCGACTTGGGGCAGGTCGTAGCCGCTGCCGTCAGCACAGGCAGCCTGCCCTGCACTGTTGATCGACAACTGGCCGCCCTGCATGGCCGCCGACACGGGCGCCTGGCAACGCACGCCGTCCGAGCGGCTGACCGTGGCCTGGCCCTTGCCATTCTGGAAGTCGTATTTCAGGCGCAGCGGCTTGCCGGTACCGGCCTCCTGAATACCGGCCCCGGCCCAGTTGCCATTGAGGAAGTCCGCGTTGCCGTCGGCTGCATCCGGGGGAATGCTCAGCTGGTCTGGCAGTGCTGGTTGAGTGCTGGCTTGCCCTTGCTCTTCGGGGAGCTGCGGCGGGGCGGGTGGCGTGTGCCCGGGCGGCGAATCTTCGGGAGCGCCGGGTGGTGGCGTGTCGGCCGTCGGCTCCGGCGCTGGCTGTTGCTCAGCCGCTGGTTCCGGCGTGCCTTCTGCTGGGGTTTGAGCAGCAACATCCTGGGCGGGCGTTTCGTTGCCACCTGGTGGCGTGCCATTGCCGGCTTCGGGCTGATCCGTCGGCAGGGCGGTAGCGCCACCTTCAGGCGTCAGCTCACCTGCCACAGGCACACCGGCCTGGCCGTTCGGCACGTCGACAAGGTTCGACGCACCGCTTGGCGCCCTGGAGAGGTCGCTGTTGCCGACAGCGGTATCGCGGCCAAGGTCCGGTATGCCAATGCCCGGTAGATTGACCCCCGGGATGCAACCGCGCAGCCCGAACAGCAGCAGGAGCAGTAGCGCCAACAACAGCAGGAACGGCAGCAGCCAGCGCCAGTTGCGCCACCACGGCAGGCGAGCGACGGCAGCGGCTGGTAGTGCCGCTGCTGCCGGTGCGACCGGTGCAACGGGCGGCGCCAGCGGCGCGGCGACAGGCTCGGGGATGGGGGCTGTGCGTGGATACAGGCAATGCAGGGGCTGCCGGCTGCGCTCGGCGCCGGCATGGATAAAGCCCCAGAAGGTCAGTACCGGCCGGCCGTCGACCAGGTAGACAAAATTCTCGTCAGGGAACGGCACCACACAGGTGAGCAGCTTGCCGAACACGGCATTGTCGCCCTCGGCAGCCTTTCTGGCCGTTGCCGAGGGTTGGCCATTGGCGTCCAGGCCGAGCAAGGTGTTGCTGAGTGCGTTGATCTTGCTCTGCAGCATTTCAAGCTGCACCCGTGCTGGCGCGCGCTCTTCCTCGGTGGCACTGCTCCAGGGGATCACATCGCCCGGGCGGTCGCTGTACCAGTCGATGGTGTTGCCCAGCTCGTCGCTCTGGGGAATGGCCAGGTGCTCGATCAGCTCCGGATGGTCCGGATACTTGCGGCGAATCGCTTCGCGAATCTGCAAAGCCGCGCGATAGACGGGCTGGCCGGTCTCGCCCAATGCGGTGAAGTGCTCACTTCTGCCGCTGCGTAGTAATACTCCGCGCATCCTTGTAGACCTACCTAGTCTATTAGCCGAATCCATTCGGTATCCCTTAATCAATACCGAAAAACCGAGCAACACTAATGGCAAAGTGCTTTTTTCGTCAATTCATATGGCTGCATTTTGGCGTCAAAGCAAGAATTATCCGGTTACACTCCGCGATCCGATCACCGGCATCGGCACCTCATCATCGACGAATGGAGCACGAAGAGCATGAGCCTTTGGGATGACCTGAAGAAGAAGGCCTATGATGCCAACCCGGAGCTGGCCGCCAAGGCCGCCCAGGCGTTGGAGAAGGCCCGCGACCTGGCGGTGGAGGCAGGGCAGAAAGCCGCGCCCATCATCAAGGAAGCCAGTGACAAGGCCGCGGGCTACGCACAAGAGAAAACCCCGGTGCTCAAGGCCCAGGCCTTGAAGGCCATCGACGATGCGCGGCAGCGCCGTGCCAAGCTGCAGGAGCAGGCCAGGCAAGACAAAGCCGCGCGCGCAGAAATGATCCGCACCATGTACGACGTCACCCTCACGCCGGAAGACGTCAACTTCATCGAAGAGCCATTCAACCACTTCGAGCGGCAGCTGATGTTCTTCGTGCGCAATGGCGAAGTGCTCGAAAGCGAGAAGCGCAACCAGACGCACATGGATGCCTATCACTCGCACCAGGCAGGCGGCGGCACCCTCTGGAAGGGTACCGGGACCATCGCTGGCAGTTCATCCACCCTGCAGGTCAGCGCCCGCAACGTTCAGGAGCATGAGTTCTGGGTGCGCCTGGAAAACGGCACCGAGGCGTGCTTCCAGCTGAACAACAACGATGTCCGCATTCGCCCAGGGCAGCACGTGAGCATGGCGTTTCTGCGCAACGCCAACCAGGACATGGGCCAGATGGTGGCGCTGTACAACCACAATGCCGGGCAGAACTACGTGACCTTGTCGCCCAAGGGGATCAACCAGCAATTCCAGCTTTACCTGAAAGAGCCCGGTATCTTCAACGCCAACGAAGTCAACGGCACCCGCGACCGGCTGCTGCAGGCGCTGGGCAAGCGTATGGATCAGTTGGCCAGGTACATGGCCCTGCACGGCGACCGGCGCGGCGGCCAAGTGATAGACGTACAGCCGGAATAAACGAAAAAGCCCCGGGAGATCTCCCAGGGCTTTTTTGATATGGCGCACTCGGCGGGATTCGAACCCACGACCCCTGCCTTCGGAGGGCAGTACTCTATCCAGCTGAGCTACGAGTGCAACGCGCACGCATGATACCCATCTGTATCGGTGGCGTCCATCGCCTTGATCCGTAGCTGTTTTTACCCGTTGCAAGTCAAAGGGCGATCAGCTCCGGCCGCAGGCCTTCCACCCGACGCGCCGGCTGCGGAAGGTAGCCGCCGTCGCCGGTAATCTGGTGCAGCACTTTTTCGCGCAGGCCATGCAGGGCAACGCCGGTGCGCAAGCGTGGGTGCGGCAGGTCGACTTCCACCACCGCCTTGATCCGCCCAGGGCGTGGCTCCAGCACCACCACCCGGTCGGCCAGGTAGGTGGCTTCTTCGGCGTCGTGGGTGACCAGCAGCGTGGTGATGCCAGCCCGGTCGCGAATGGCCAGCAGTTCATCCTGCAGTTGCTGGCGGGTCAGCGCATCCAGCGCGCCAAACGGCTCGTCGAGCAGCAGGATGCGCGGGCTGGCCACAAGGCCGCGGGCGATCGCCACGCGCTGGGCCATGCCGCCGGACAACTGGTGCGGGTAGGCCGACTCGAAGCCCGCCAGCCCCACCAGTTGCACGAACTCGTGCACCCGCCGGGCGCGCTCGCCCTGAGTGAGGGACTGGTTGGCCAGGCCCAGGGCAATGTTCTGCTCAACGCTCAGCCAGGGGAACAGGCGATGCTCCTGGAAGACGATGCCGCGTTCGCCACCAATGCCACTTACCGCACGGCCGTCGACGCGGATGCTGCCGCTGTAGTCGGTATCCAGCCCCACCAGCAGGCGCAGCAAGGTGGACTTGCCACAACCGGAAGCGCCGACGATGGCGATGAATTCGCCTTGGTTGATCGACAGGTTGAAGTTGCGGATCGCCTCGAGCGGTTGGCCGTCGACGCTGAACACTTTGCCAACCCCCTCGAAGCTGACCAGCGGCGGAGTGGTGTCGGGCTGATTGGCCGCGTGCAGATGCGAAGTATTGAAGGCGTTCATGCGGTTCTCCAGCGCGTGGCGCGCGATTCGAGGCGTTGTCCAAGGGTGCCGAGCAGGGCGCCGACCAGGCCGATCAGCAGCATGGCGGCCATTACCTGGTCCATGCGGAACAGTTGCTGGGCGCCGATCATCAGGCTGGCGATGCCACCGTCCGAGGGCATGAAGTATTCGGCGCCGATGGTGCCCAGCCAGGCGTAGATCAGCGACAGGCGCAGGCCGGCGAATATCGCCGGGGCCGCGCCGGGCAGCACCAGCAGGCGCAGGCGTTGCCACAAGTTCAGGCGCAAGGTGCTGGCGGCTTCGCCCAGTTGAGGCGAAAGGCTGGCGATACCGCGCTGGGTGGCAATCAGCAAGGGGAAGAACGCCGCCAGGCCGACGAACACATGCTTGGCGCCCTCGCCCAGGCCGAACCAGGCGGTGAGCAGCGGCACCCAGGCGAACAGTGCCACCTGGCGCAAGGCCGACAGGCTTGGCCCGAAGAAGCGTTCGGCAGGCTGCGACAGGCCGAGCAGCAAACCGGCCAGCAGCCCGGCGCCGCCGCCCAGCGCCAGGCCGGTCAGGGTGCGCTGCAGGCTTAGCAGCAACGCCTCTGGCAATGAACCATCGGCCAGGCCGACCAGCAGGGTGCGCAACACATCAAGCGGCGAGGCCAGGATGTTCGAGTCGACCCAACCTGAACTGCTGCTGGCCTGCCACACCGCCAGCAGCGCCAGTGGCAGCAACAGGCTTTGCCAGCCGCGTGGCAGCGGCCCGCGCTGTTGTTCGCCGGTAGCTGCTTGTGGCCAGAACAACAGGCGCTTTTCAACGACAGAAAAACCGCGCTCGAGCACCGCCCCGACCAGCCCGATCACCAGGATGCACAGCAGCACCAGGTCAAGCATGAACAGCTGCCGCCCCCACACCATCAGGTAGCCGATGCCCTCGCTGGAGGCCAGCAGCTCGACCGCCAGCAGCGACGTCCAGCCAGTGGCCAGGGCCAGGCGCACGCCGGTAAGGAAAGCGGGCAGGGCGGCCGGCAGCAATAGCCGCAGCAGCACCAGGTGGCGCGGCAGGCCCAGGGCAGCCGCCGCCTCACGCAGCTTGGGCTGGGCATCGCGCACGCCTACCAGCGTGTGCAAGGTGACCGGCACCACCACCGCCTTTACCAGTACCACCAGCTTGAGCAGCTCGCCGATGCCGAAGAACAGCATGAACAGCGGGATCCAGGCCAAGGTAGGAATCTGTGCCAGTGCCACGAAGGTTGGCAGCACCAGCGTCTGCGCCCGTCGCGAAGCGCCAAGCCAGACGCCCAGCAGCAACCCGCCGCCGATGCCGACCGCCAGCCCCCAGAACAACCTTTGCAGACTTATCCACAGGTGCCCCCACAGCTCCCCGGAGCCAAATTCGACCGCGCTCTGCCATACCAGCGCTGGTGCCGGCAGGATCTGCTCGCTCATCCAGTGCTGACGGCTGGCCACCGCCCACAACAACGCAATCCCTATAGGCAAAACCCACGGCAGCAAACGCACACCGACCCTGTAGGAGCGGCCTTGCGTCGTGATAGGGCCGCGCAGCGTCCCCCGAAGCCACCGCCGATTCCTGCTGAGAACTCCATTCATGGGCCATCTCTCGAAGCGTTGTGAGTTTATTCGTTTATGGAATTAAAAAATCCGACAAGCGATATTCAAGAGATAAGAGCACGCCCCCTCTGCATACGGAAGCCTTCACCCGTTGCGTTTTCCTCATATTTTCCATGCGTATTCCGCAAGCTTCGTCCAGGCCCGCATAGCGCCTGATTTATGCCTTCCAGTTACTAAAAAATGAGCTTTTGATCTTTGTAGGTTCTAACCAGACTTGCCTAGCTTCTGGCCATAGCGCCGGCCATCGCCGGTGGCAGCCTGACCAGGAGCCTTGCCATGAAAAACCCGTTGCGCCACCTGATAACCGCCCTTGGCCTGGCCTTCACCCTTAGCGTCCAAGCGGCGGAGCCGAGCAAGCCAGAGAGCATTCGCATTGCCGTGCCCGACCTCAGTGCTGGCAGCAAGCCCAGCGCTGGCGGTGTGGTGGATGTGCTGCGTGACCAACAACTGCTTGAGAAGGCGTTCGCCAAGGACGGCATCCGCATCGACTGGCATTTCTTCAAAGGTGCCGGGCCGGTGGTCAACGAGGCATTGGCCAACGGCCAGGCCGACTTCGCCTACCTCGGCGACCTGGCCGCAATCGTCGGCAAGGCCAATGGCCTGGACACCCGGGTGCTGTCGGCGGGGGTGCGTGGGGTGAAGAGCTACCTGGGCGTGGTGCCCGGCTCCGGCATCAAGACCCTGCATGACCTGAAGGGCAAGCGCGTTGCGGTTTTCCGCGGCACGGCCAACCAGCTGTCGTTTGCCAGCGCCCTGGCCAGCCAGGGGCTGAGCGAGCGTGAGCTGAAGGTGATCAACCTCGACTTCAACGCCGCTAACGCAGCGCTGGCCGCCAGGCAAGTCGACGCGACCTGGGGCTTGTCCAGCCTGCTGTCGCTGCGTGAGCGCGGGCTGGTGGAGCTGCCGGTGAACTCGCGTGACCTGGAAGGCGCTGGCAGTACCCAGGCCGTGCTGCTGGGCACTGGCGACTTCATCCGCAAGTACCCCGATCTGGTGCAGCGCCTGGTCAACGCCCAGGAGCAGGCCAGCGCCTGGCTACGCGATGAACACAACCGCGAGGCCTACCTCGACCTGGTGGCCAGCAATGCCAACTGGCCGCGCAGCATCCTCAGCGATGACCTGGCCAGGGAAGACCTTGCCCACTACTTCGATCCACGCCTGGACGCCGCATTTGTCGGCCAGCTGCAGCAGGGTGTGGACCTGGCTGCCAAGGAACGCCTGATCCGCCGTGGCTTCCAGGTGGCGGACTGGATCGAACCGCGTTTCCTCGACGCCGCCCTGCAACACCAACAGGCCGTGCAGGCCGCCCGCTGACTCGAACAACCCGACAATGACCGCAAGGACCACCACCATGAGTAATGCCGCCCTGGCCACCGTGCCACAAACCCTCGCCCTGGACATTCACCCGGTTGCCGGCCGTATCGGCGCCGAGATCCGCGGGGTGCAGTTGTCTGCCGACCTTGATGCCGCCACCCTCGATGCCATCCAGGCCGCGCTGGTGACGCACAAGGTGATTTTCTTCCGTGGCCAGACCCACCTGGATGACCACAGCCAGGAAGCCTTCGCCAAGCTGCTCGGCGAGCCCGTCGCCCACCCCACCGTGCCGGTGGTGGATGGCACCAGCTACCTGCTGCAGCTCGATGGCGCCGAAGGCCAGCGGGCCAACTCCTGGCACACCGACGTGACCTTCGTCGATGCCTACCCCAAGGCCTCCATCCTGCGCAGCGTGGTAGCGCCGGCCGCTGGTGGCGACACCGTCTGGGCCAACACTGCGGCAGCTTATCAGGAGCTGCCCGAGCCGCTGCGCGAGCTGGCCGACAAGCTGTGGGCGGTGCACAGCAACGAGTACGACTACGCCAGCCTCAAGCCTGACGTGGACCCGACCAAGCTGGAGCGTTACCGCAAGGTGTTCACCTCCACCGTGTATGAGACCGAGCACCCGGTGGTACGTGTGCACCCGATCAGTGGCGAACGGGCGCTGCAGCTGGGGCATTTCGTGAAGCGCATCAAAGGCTATTCGCTGGCCGATTCGCAGCACTTGTTTGCGGTGTTGCAGGGGCATGTGACGCGGCTGGAAAACACCGTGCGCTGGCGCTGGCAGGCGGGGGATGTGGCGATCTGGGATAACCGTGCAACGCAGCATTATGCGGTGGACGATTACGGCACCCAGCCGCGGGTGGTGCGCCGGGTGACATTGGCGGGTGAGGTGCCGGTGGGGGTGGATGGGCAGTTGAGCCGAACGATCCGCAAAGGCTGAAGGAGCCGGGGCCGCGCTGCGGCCCATCGCCGGCAAGCCAGCTCCCACACCGACCGCGCCGGCTTCAAGCCATGTGCAGTCCCTGTGGGAGCTGGCTTGCCAGCGATTGGAAGGGAAGCCCTGCCCACAGGTACTACACATGGCTTGAAGCCGGCGCGGTCGGTGTGGGAGCTGGCTTGCCAGCGATTGGAAGGGAAGCCCTGCCCACAGGTACTACACATGGCTTGAAGCCGGCGCGGTCGGTGTGGGAGCTGGCTTGCCAGCGATTGGAAGGGAAGCCCTGCCCACAGGTACTACACATGGCTTGAAGCCGGCGCGGTCGGTGTGGGAGCTGGCTTGCCGGCGATTGGAAGGGGAGCCCTGCCCACAGGTACTGCACATGGCTTGAAGCCGGTGCGGTCGGTGTGGGAGCTGGCTTGCCGGCGATT
>NZ_JABMCW010000109.1:0-16133 GCF_013179705.1 Pseudomonas sp. CM25
GCCAGAACCTGATCGTCACCCAGGCCGACGCCGCAGGTAACGTGTCGCTGGCCGCCAGCCTGCAGGCACCCGACCTGCAGGCACCGCTGGCCGCCAGCAATCTCAGCCTCAACGGCGCAGCTACCGTGCTCAGCGGCCAGGGCGAAGCGGGCGCCAGCGTCACGGTGCGCGATGCCAGTGGTGCCATCCTGGCCACCGGCACCGTCAACCAGAGCGGCCAGTTCCAGGTCACCCTGCCTAGCGCACAAACCACCGGCAGCCCACTGCAGGTCACCCTCAGTGATGCCGCCGGCAACGTGTCCGGCCCGGCCAGCCTGGCCACGCCAGACCGCACACCGCCTGCAGCCATCGGTAACCCGGCGCTGAGCCAGGACGGCCGGCAGTTGTCCGGTAGCGGTGAAGTGGGTGCCACAGTACAGGTACGCAATGCCGCCGGTACTGTGCTCGGCACGGCCACGGTAGGCGCCGACGGGCGCTTCACGGTGACCTTCGACACCCCGCAAACCAAAGGCCAGGCCATCGGCGTCACGCAAGTGGATGCCGCCGGCAATACCTCGCCAGCGGTCAACGTGGCGACCCCGGACCTGACCCCGCCAGCAGCGCTGACCAATGTGGCGCTGAACAATAACGGCCTGACCCTGACCGGCCTCGGCGAAGCTGGCGCCACGGTGAGCGTGCGCGGCCCGGATGGCACCATCATCGGCACCGGCCTGGTCGCTGCCAACGGCAGCTTCACCCTGACCCTCACCAGCGCCCAGCTCAATGCCCAGCAGCTGAGCGTGACCCAGACCGACGCAGGCAACAACACTTCCAGCGCCGTGGGGGTCACCGCGCCTGACTTCACACCACCGGCCACACCGACTGCACTGGCCCTGGCGGCCACCGGCCTGCAACTGACCGGTAACGCCGAAGCCGGCAGCACCGTGACTGTTCGCGATGCCAGCGGCAACGTTCTGGGCACGGCAGTTGCCGGCAGCAACGGCACCTTCCAGGTCACCCTGAACAGCGCCCAGACCAATGGCCAGGCCTTGCAGGTCACGGCAACCGATGCTGCCGGCAATGTATCGCCGGCAGCCCCCTACGCCGCAGCCGACACCACGCCACCCGCCGCCGTGAGCAACCTTGCGGTATCTGCTGACGGCGCTACCCTGGCTGGCAACGGCGAGGCAGGCGCCACTGTCACCGTGCGGGCAGCGGACGGGACTGCGCTGGGCACTGCCACGGTGGCTGCCGACGGGCACTTCAGCGTCAGCCTGTCGCCGGCCGCGATTAACGGCGAAAGCCTGAGCGTGGTGCAAGCGGACGCTGCGCAGAACGTATCGCCTGAGCAAAACGTCACGGCACCGGGCGTGCTCGTGCCTGATACGCCGGACAACCTGGTACTGGCGGCCGACGGCCTGTCGGTGACAGGTACCGCACCAGCTGGCACCACAGTCAACGTGTACGGCCCGAACGGCGTATTGCTGGGCACCAGCCCGGTCGCCAACGACGGTACCTTCACCGTCAATCTGGGCAGTGCGCAGGCCAACGGCGAGCTGCTGCAAGTCAGTGCCACGGGCACCGATGGGGCGGTATCGCTGCCGGCCAGCCTGCAGGCACCGGATACCACCGCGCCGCAACCACTGACCAACCTGGTGCTGTCCAACGATGGCCTGGTGCTCAGTGGCCGCGGCGAGCCTGGGGCTACCGTTACCGTCACGGGTGAAGGCGGTGTCGACCTGGGCACTGCACTGGTCGATGCCAACGGCAACTTCAGCGCCGACTTGAGCGGCGCGCAAATCAACGGCGAGCAGATCAGCGCCGTGCAATGGGACGCTGCCGGCAACGAGTCCAACAGCGTCAGCCTGATCGCACCCGATCGGGTGGCCCCGGATGCCGCCGAGAACCTGGCCTTTGCCGGGGGCGGCAGCCTGCTCAACGGTACCGGCGAGGCGGGGGCGGCAGTCAAGGTCCTGGCCAGCGACGGCAGCGTGCTGGGCACCGCGACAGTGCGCGCTGATGGCAGCTTCCAGGTCAATCTCGATTCGCCGCAAGCCAACGGCCAGCAGGTGAATGTGGTACTGACCGACGCGGCTGGGAACCAGTCGGATTCCAGCGCCGTCACTGCGCCGGATACCACGCCACCCGCCGCACCAGGCGAACTGGCCATTTCCGGTGATGGCGTCACCCTCACCGGCCGTGGCGAAGCTGGCGCGCTGGTGACTGTGACCAACCCGGCCGGCGACGAAATCGGCAGCGCCGTGGTCGATGCCAGTGGCTACTTCACCATCACCCTGAACCCGGCACTGGGCAACGCCGAACTGCTCAGCTTCACCCAGGCCGACGGCGCCGGCAACGTGTCGGCGGTGGCAACCCTGCTGACGCCGGACTTTACCCCGCCGGCAGCGCTCACCCAGGTGGGCGTCAACACCGACGGCAGCGTGGTCACCGGCCTGGGCGAGCCCGGGGCGACGGTTACCGTGAACAATGCCGCCGGTGCCCTGCTGGGCACGGGTACGGTGCTTGCCGACGGTAGCTTCCGCGTCGAACTGTCACCCCCGCAGATCAACGATGAAGTGCTGTCGGTACAGCAGGCCGATCCACCCGGCAACGTCAGCGAGCCGGTCGAAGTGCGGGCGCCAGACCTCACGCCGCCTGTGCCAGCCACCGAGCTGCAGCTGAACGCAGCGGGCGATGTGCTTACCGGCGTCGGTGAAGCGGGCGCCACCGTGCAGGTGTTCGTCGGCACGGCTCAGATTGGCACCACCACGGTCGCCGCCAACGGCACCTTTACGGTCAACCTGGACGACGCGCAGCTCAATGGCCAGGTGCTGCAGGTAACCCTGACCGATGGCACGGGCAACATCTCGCCGATCAGCACTGTGTCGGCAGCAGATATCACGCCACCGGACACCGTCGTTGCCGTCATCAACAACAGCGGCACACAGCTGGTCGGTACCGCCGAGGCCGGCACACGGGTCACCGTGATCAACAACAATGGCGACCTGCTGGGCCAGGTGACAGTCGACCCGGACGGCACCTTCGTCATCGACCTGACTACGGCGCAAATCAATGGCCAGCAGCTCACCCTGATTGCCCAGGACGCGACCGGCAACCCGTCCGCGCCACTGGTGGTGACTGCACCAGACCTGACGCCACCTGTGCAGCCGAGCGACCTGTTGCTCAACCCGGCCGGTACCTCGATAACCGGTACTGCCGAGGCAGGCAGCACCATCACCGTGCGCGGGCCGAACAACAACGTGGTCGGCGAGGTGGTGGTCGGTGATAACGGCCAGTTCACCGTGCCGATCAGCCCGGCGCAAAACAATGGCCAGCTGCTGAGCGTGGTGTCCACGGACGCAGCTGGCAACGCATCGCTGCCAGCGCCTTACCAGACAAACGACACCTCGCCACCGGCACTGGTTACCGACCTGGGCATCAACAACACCTTCAACATACTGACCGGTAAAGGTGAGGCAGGCGCAACAGTCACCGTGAGCCGCGGCGGGGCGGTGCTGGGTACGGGTGAGGTGGATGCCGCCGGCAACTTCCAGATCACCCTGGTGCCGGCGGCCGGTTCACTGGCCACGCTGGCGGTGACCCAATCCGACGGTTTCAACACCTCGGCGGTGGCCACTTACGTGACCCCGTTGATCGCTCCACCCGTGCCACCGAGCAACGTGACGCTGGGCAGCGACGGCTTGACGCTGTCAGGCAGTGCGCCCAGTGGCACCGGCATTCGCGTCTACGATGCCGCAGGTAACCTGATCGGCACCGGGGGTGCCACACTCAACGGCACCTTCGAGCTCCAGCTGAGCGCGCCTCTGCTCAATGGCCAGCACATCAGTGTTACTGCGGTGGCACTGGTAGGCGGCGAGTCGCAGCCTACCTTCGTGCAGGCCACCGACGTTACGCCGCCAGCCAACCCGGTGGTGACGGCCCTGTCCAGCAACGGCCTGGTGCTGACCGGTAGCGGTGAAGCCGGTGCCACGGTGACCGTGCGTGACGCTGCCGGCAACGTGATCGGCAGTGGTGTGGTGAATGCCGGTGGTGCGTTCAGCATCACTCTGGACAGCGCGCAGCTCAACGGCCAGGTACTGGGCGTAAGCCAAGCCGATGTGGCGGGCAACAACTCGGGCAGCACCAGCTTCACCGCCATCGATGTGCAGCCGCCAGCCGCGCCGACCAATGTGCAAATCAACGGCACCGGCACGGTGCTGACAGGCCGTGGCGAGGCAGGTGCGACGGTTACCGTTCAAGGCCCGAACGGCCAGGTTGGCACCGGTGTGGTGCAAGCAGATGGCAACTTCACCATCACCCTGACCACCGCACAGAACGACGGCCAGCTGCTGGTGGTGCGGCAGGCCGATGCCGCTGGCAACCTGTCCGGCAGCGTCAACCTGCCTGCCCCGGACACTACCCCGCCAGCTGCACCGGTTGCCGCCATCAACAACAACGGCACCTCGGTCACGGGTACTGGCCAGGTCGGCAGCACGGTCACGGTGCGCAACAGCGCCGGCACCGTGCTGGGCACGGCGACGGTGGCCAGCAATGGCACATTCGTGGTCAGCCTGACTGCAGCCCAGATCGACAACCAGGCGCTCAGCGTCACCCTCACCGACGGCGCCGGCAACGTGTCCACCGGCACCGCGCTGACCGCACCGGACCTGACCCCGCCAGCCGCTGCCGGCAACCTGCTGATCAGCGCCGACGGCGCGACCCTCACCGGTACCGGCGAGGTCGGTGCCACGGTTACCGTGCGCAGCGCCAACGGCACCGTGCTGCAGACCGCAACCGTACGCCCGGACGGCGGCTTCACCGTGACCCTGGCCCCGCCGCAGGACAACGGCCAGATCCTCTCGGTGACGGTGAGCGACCCACGCGGCAACGTGTCGGGCAACGTCAACATCACCGCGCCGGATGTGGATGCCAACGCGCCGGTCATCGCCAGCGACAACCTGGCCACCGCCACGGTCGACCTGGTACCGGTCAGCGCCACCAAGACCTACACAGACAGCTTCCTGACTGTACTGTCGGGCTTCACCAAGACCTTCACCTGGACAGTGGCGCCAGGCACCACGGTCGACCCGGTCCTGACCTTGACCACCAACAGCGTGCTGGCGCTGCTCAACAATGCTTCGTTCACCCTGCAGGTGAAAGACGCCAGCGGCGCCTGGGTGACCCTCGCCACCGGTAACACCCAGGGGCTGCTCGACCTGATCGTGCTGCCGATCGGGCTGCAGGTGGATATCGGTAAACTGCAGGCAGGCGACTACCGCCTGACCGTGGGCAGTGGCGGCATTGGCCTGGTTACCCAGGTCACCACCACGCTGGACATCACAGCCACCAGCCTGACCCAGTTCACCGGCACCGGCACTGCCACCACCGGCAACGTCATCACCGACGTGGGTACCGACGGCAGCGTCGATGCCCGTGGCCCGGACAGCGCCGCCGTGCTGCAAGTGCTGAAGGACGGCAGCTATGTCACGGCGGGTACCGCCACCACGGTCCAGGGCCTTTACGGCACCTTGGTGATCCGCGCCGACGGTAGCTACACCTACACCCCTAACGGCAGCCCGGCCAGCGTCGGCAAGGTAGATGTGTTCAGCTATCAGCTGGCGCACCCGAACGGTGTGACCGATGCCGCCAACCTGTACGTGCGCATCGACAGCCCGCAGGCCACGGAGACCTGGAGCGACACCAACTACGCTGCGCCGGCCACGGTGGTCGATGCCGTCAACGATGTCGGCTTCAGCGACCTGACGCTGGCCAACCGGGTAGACACCAGCAGCGCCACGCTCGGCGTGCTGAACCTGCCTGTAATTGGTTCGCGGCAGGCCACCTACACCGCCACGGTTGCCGCCGATACCACGGCCAACCTGCAAGTGGTGGTCAACTCCAGCAACCTGCTGAGCCTGCTCAACGGCACCACCATCGAGCTGCTCAAGCTCAACCCGGCTACCGGCCAGTACGTGCTGGTACAGACGGTCAACGGTGGCTCGCTGATCAGCCTGCTGGGTGGCGGTGCGGGGTATACCTTCCAGAACCAGGGGGCCGGCACTTACCACGTACGTGTCACGGCGGGCGGCATCGGCTTGCTCAGTTCAATCACCACCAGCCTCAACGCCACCACCACGCACCTGACCGAGTTCGTGGTCAGCGGCGCGACGGCGGCCACCGGCAACCTGCTGACGGATGACAACGTCGGCTCCGCCTTGACCGTGCTGAGCGTGCTGACGGCGGCCAACACCTTCACCATCCCGGGCTACAACGGGGTGAGCGTCGCCGGCACCTACGGCACGTTGCTGGTGCACGCCGACGGCAGCTACACCTATACCCTCAATTCGGGTCTGACCTCGGCGGCGGTCGGCCAGCACGACACCTTCACCTACGAGCTCACCCACCCCAACGGCAGCACCGATACGGCAACGCTCACCGTCAACCTGGAGAACGCCGCCGGCCTCGTCACCACCACGTCGCTGCTGTCTGAAAGCGGTGACGAAACGGTTGCGCTGGCCAGCCTGGCAGCCACCACCGATGTGATCGCCGGCACCGACGGCAACGACCACCTCGATGGCAGCCAGGGTGGCCGTATCACCCTGCAGGGTGGTGCAGGCGACGACACCCTGGTGGTGGTCGACCAGAACTTCGCCAGCGTCGAGGGTGGCAGCGGTACCGACACCCTGCTGTGGGGCGGCGGCGATGCAAGCATCGACCTGGGCAACCTGGCCGGGCGGGTGCATGACATCGAAATCATCGACCTCAACGACACAAGTTCCGTGGCGCTGACCCTTAACCTGGCAGACGTGGTGGCAATCACCGAAACCGGCACCGACACACTGATCATCAAGGGGGACGACAAAGACTCGGTTCACATGACGGACAACTGGACCCTGGTCGGGAACCAAACCGCCGACGGGATCGACTATAACCAATACACGGCCCAGGAGGATCCAAGCCACCACCTGTGGGTGCAGAACGGAATCCACGTTGTCTGAGGCCGCCGCAATCCCGCCGGGCACATGCCCGGCGGCATGGACGACCAGCAGTAAGGGAACTATGTGAAGCGAAGCAGTCCGCTGTCACCGCTGTTGCTGGGAGCCTGCGGGCTCTTGGCCCTCAATTTCCACACGGTTGCCCAGGCAGCCGATGACATCGACCCACAACTGCGCCAGATCGGGCCATCGCTGCTACGCGATGCGCCCGAAGCTGTGCCCGCACGCCCCGCCACCGGCATGGCCCCGGTCGCCAGTCGCGACCGCCTGGGGCTGAGCGAAGCCGTGCTGCAGGCAGCGCAATGGCACCCCAGCATCGCCGAAGCGATCGGCAACCTGTACAAGCAGGGCGAAGGTATCAACGTTGCCCGCGCGGGTTACTACCCGCAAATTTCCGGCGGTATCCGCACCGGTTACGACACCGGCTACGGCGGCGACCGCAACAGCCAGGCGCTGAACCTGTCGCTGAAACAGATGCTGTACGATTTTGGCAAGGTCGACAGTGCCGTCAGCGCTGCCCAGGCCGCCGCCGCCCGCGCCCAGGCCAACATTCTGCTGGTGGTGGATGACCTGGCCCGCGACACCGCCTATGCCTGGATCGAAACCCGTCGCTACGAACAACTGATGCTGATCGCCCGCGATCAGATCCGCGGCGTTGGCGACATCGCCGGCATGGCCCGCCAGCGCAGCGACATGGGCGCCAGCACCCGCTCCGATGTGGTGCAGGCCGAGTCCCGCGTGGAAAGCGCCCGCGCCACGCTGGAGGAATACCAGGCGCAGTACGAACGCTGGCGCTCGACCCTGGCAGCCCTGATGGGGCGGGTAACCCCCCCGGTGCTGGCCGAGGAATCGCCCCCCGCACTGAACCAGGCCTGCAAGCGGCCGGCGCAGGGCGATGACCGCTTGCCCGCAGTGCTGATGGCCCTGGCCCAGCGCGCCCAGGGCCAGGCCGAGCTGGCCCAGGCCAAGGCCGAGGCCTACCCGACCGTGTCGTTGCAACCACAGGTCAACCATTACCTGGACAACGACTACAACCGCGACAACTCGCGCATGGACCGCACCCAGGCGGGTATCTACCTGAACGTCGAGGTGCCCATCTACCAAGGCGGCGCCATCAGCGCCCGCAGCCGCGCCGCCGGCCATGCGCTGACCGCCGCCGACTCCGCCGAAGACGCGGCACGCCTGCAAGCCCGCCGCGGCCTGGCCGAGGCCATGGCGCAAACCTCCGGGCTGGGCCGCCGCCTGACCTCGCTGGAAGCGCGCCAGGTCAGCATTCAGGAAGCCCGCATGCTCTACGGCCGCCAGTACCTGGACCTGGGCACCCGGCCGCTGCTCGACCTGCTCAACGCCGAGGGCGAGATCTACCAGTCACGCTTCGAACTTGCCGGCACCCGCTCCGACCTGCTGCGCCTGGATGTCGACTGCCTGTACAACACCGGCGCCCTGCGCACGGCCTTTGGCCTTGAAGGGCGCAACCTGCAAGGTGTGGAGATCCAGCCATGAATGATCCGATCAATGTGACCCTGCCCGACCAGGCCAAGGCGCCAGACCAGGCCGCCGTGCACCGGCCAGACCTGGGCCCCTGGCTTGAGGTGATGCTGCAGGTGGCGCACCACTACCGCCTCGACGTCTCGCCGCAGCGTATCCGCCTCGCCGCCATCGAAGATGCCCGCCCGCTGGAAGAAATCCTTCGCCACATGGCCCGCCAGGCCGGCCTGGCGCTACGCTTTGTACGCTTCGATGCCAAGGGCCTGCGCCAATGGCGCACGCCGCTGGTGCTGGAGCTGGACGATGGCCAGCTGGCGGTGGTCGAGTCGGTGACCGAGGAGGACGACCTGGCGGTCGTCTTCGCCGGTGACCAGGGCCTGACCTCACGCCTGCCCCGCGACAGCCTGAAGGGCCGTATCAACCGCGTCGCCCTGCTGCGCCCGGCACGGCCGCTGCGTGACGTGCGCACCGACGACTACACCGCGCCGTACGACCGCCACTGGTTCGCCCGCATCGTGCTGCGCGACCTGCGCCCCTATGGCCAGGTGATGGTCGCCTCGCTGGTGGCCAACGTGCTGGCGCTGGCCGGCGTGCTGTTTTCCATGCAGGTGTACGACCGGGTGATCCCGGCCGAATCGCTGCCAACCCTGTACGTGCTGTTTGGCGGTGTAGTGCTGGCGCTGGTGTTCGACTTCAGCATGCGCCTGCTGCGCCTGAAGGTGACCGACCTGCTCGGCAAGCGCGCCGACCTGCGGGTAAGCGACCTGGTCTACGGCCATGCCTTGCGCCTGCGCAACTCGGTGCGGCCCAAATCCACCGGCTCGTTCATATCGCAGCTGCGCGAGCTGGAATCGATCCGCGACCTGATCACCTCCAGTACCGCCACGGCACTGGCCGATCTGCCGTTCTTCCTGCTGTTCCTGTTCGTGTTCTGGCTAATCGGTGGTGTGCTGGTATTCATCCCGCTAGTGGCGCTGCTGGCCATGGTGCTGCCTGGGCTGCTGGCGCAACGGCGCCTGGCGCGGCTGGCGAATGCCTCGATGCGCGAATCGGCGCTGCGCAACGCCATGCTGGTAGAAAGCATTCAAGGCCTGGACGAAATCAAGGCACTGCAGGCCGAAGCGCGTTTCGAGCGGCAGTGGAACCAGTACAACGCCGCCTGCGCCCATACCAACCTGCGCCTGCGCACCCTCACCAATGGTCTGGTGACCTGGACGCAGAACGTGCAAGGCGCGGTGTTTGCCGTGGTCATCGTGGTCGGCGCGCCCATGGTCATCGCCGGCGACCTCACCACCGGTAGCCTGGTAGCGGCGTCGATGCTGTCGTCGCGGATGATGGCGCCGCTGGCTCAGCTGACCCACGTACTGACCCGCTGGCAGCAGGCCAAGGTAGCCCTGCAAGGCCTGGACAAACTGATGCAGTCGGCAGTGGACCACCCGGAAGGCGAAGCCCGCGTGCACGTGCCGGCGCTTCGCGGCGAGTACCGCCTGCGCCAGGCCAACTTCCGCTATAGCGAAGAATCCCCACCGGTGCTGAATATCGGCCAGCTGGACATCCAGCCCGGCGAGCGCATCGCCGTGCTGGGGCGCAACGGCGCGGGCAAATCGACCCTGCTGCAGGCATTGGGCGGGGCCATGGACCTGGTGCAAGGCGAGGTCAGCCTGGACGGCATCGCCATGGCCCACCTCGACCCGGCCGACCTGCGCCGTGACGTCGGCTTGCTGGCACAGTACTCGCGGTTGTTCCACGGCACCCTGCGGGAAAACCTCACCCTCGGCGCCGGCCAGGCCAGCGACCAGGAACTGGTGGCCGCACTGGCCGCCACTGGCGCTCTGGACTTCGTCCGCCGCCTGCCCAAGGGCATGGACCACCTGATCCTCGAAGGTGGCCTGGGCTTGTCTGGCGGCCAGCGCCAGGCCCTGGTGCTGTCACGCCTGCTGGTACGCCAGCCGCAAGTGCTGCTGCTGGACGAGCCGACTGCGTCGCTGGACGACATGACCGAGCGCAAGCTGCTGGATAACCTGGAGCGTTTCTGCCAGGGCCGCACCCTGGTGATCGCCACCCACCGCCTGAGCGTGCTGCAGCGGGTAGACCGCATCATCGTGCTCGACGGCGGGCGCATCGTCATCGACGACAGCCGCGATGCGGCGCTGGCCAAACTGCAAGGAGCGCAGGCATGAGCAACCATGAACTCCCGGCCTCCTACCTGGACGGCCAGGACGACCAGGCGGTCTTCCGCGCCGGACGCATCATCACCATTTGCGCGCTGATGCTGGCGGCGTTCCTGGGCTGGGCGGCCTGGTTCGAGGTGACCGAGGTGTCCACCGGCACCGGCAAGGTGATCCCCAGTTCGCGGGAGCAGGTGATCCAGTCGTTTGAAGGCGGTATCGTCGCGCAGATGAGCGTGGCCGAGGGCGACCTGGTCGAGCGCGGGCAGATACTGGCCCAGCTCGACCCTACCAAGACCGCCTCCAGTGTGGGCGAAAGCGAAGCCAAGTACCGCGCCGCCAAGGCCAGCCAGGCCCGCCTGCAGGCCGAGGTGACGGGCAAGCCGCTGCACTTCCCCGAAAGCCTGCGCGACTCGCCAGACCTGATCGAGGCCGAAACGGCGTTGTACCAGACCCGCCGGCGCGGGCTGGAACAGACCCTGGCAGGCATTGAAGACTCGCTGCAACTGGTACGCAGCGAGCTGAAGATTACCGAGAACCTGGCGAAAATGGGCGCCTCCAGCCGGGTCGAGGTGATCCGCCTGAACCGCCAGCGTTCGGAGCTGGAACTCAAGGCCAACGAAGCACGCTCGGATTACCTGGTGCGTGCCCGGGAGGAGCTGGCGAAAGCTAGCGCCGAGGCCGACAGCCTGTCCGAAGTGGTGCGGGGGCGCAGCGACTCACTCACCCGCCTGACCTTGCGCTCGCCAGTGCGCGGCATCGTCAAGGACATCGAGGTCAATACCCTGGGCGGCGTGGTGCAGCCCGGAGGCCAGGTGATGAAGATTGTGCCGATGGACGAGCGCCTGCTGATCGAAACCCGCATCGCCCCGCGTGACATCGCCTTCATCCACCCGGACCAGGCGGCCAAGGTCAAGATCAGTGCCTATGACTACTCGGTGTATGGCGGGCTGGACGGCAAGGTGGTGGGAATTTCGCCGGATACCCTGCAGGATGAGGTGAAGCCGGAAATCTATTACTACCGGGTGTTCATCCGCACCGAGCAGGACAGCTTGCAGAACAAGGCCGGCAAGCATTTTGCGATCGTGCCAGGGATGATCGCCACGGTAGATATCCGGACCGGTGAGAAGACCATTCTCGACTACCTGATCAAACCGTTGAACCGCGCCAAGGAGGCCCTGCGGGAGCGGTAACTGGCCGGGGTCGCTTTGCGGCCCAATCGCCGGCAAGCCAGCTCCCACAGGTACAGCATCACCTCGAAGCCAGCACAGTACCTGTGGGAGCTGGCTTGCCGGCGATTAGGCCAGAACAGGCAATACACACCTAAAGCCAGGCCCGACCAGGCCGATAACCGGTTATCCCCTGTTTCCCACCGAAGGTCACCATGGCCACCCAAAATGCCCGCGCGGACTCGCTGTCCCTGCTGCTGTTCACCCTGCGCAGCGGCAAGCTGATGGCAATCAACCTGCTCAAGGTCAGCGAGATCATCCCCTGCCCGCCGCTGACCAAGCTGCCCGAATCGCACCCCAACGTGAAAGGCGTGGCGACCTTGCGCGGCCATTCGCTGTCGGTCATCGACCTGTCCCGCGCGATCGGCGAGCAACCGTTGGCCGACCCGGCTGGCGGCTGCCTGATCGTCACCGAGATCAGCCGCTCGCGCCAGGGCCTGCATGTGCAGGCGGTCAGCCGCATCGTGCATTGCCTGAGTACCGACATCAAACCGCCGCCCTTTGCCTCGGGCAACCGCTCCTTCATCACCGGGGTTACCCGGGTCGACAATGCCCTGGTGCAGGTGCTGGACATCGAAAAAGTCATCCACTCCATCGCCCCACCCGTGGCCGAACCGGCTCACGGCGCCTTGAACGAAGAAGACGCCAGCCTGCTCGCCGCCGCCAACATCCTGGTGGTGGACGACAGCCAGGTGGCGCTGCAGCAGTCGCTGCACACCCTGCGCAACCTCGGCATCGAATGCCACACCGCGCGCAGTGCCAAGGACGCCATCAACGTGTTGCTGGAACTGCAAGGCACCGCGCAGGAGATCAACATCATTGTCTCCGACATCGAGATGAGCGAAATGGACGGCTACGCGTTCACCCGCACCCTGCGAGAAACGCCTGACTTCCAGCACCTTTACGTGCTGCTGCACACCTCGCTGGACAGCGCCATGAGCAGCGAGAAAGCGACCCAGGCCGGGGCCAATGCCATCCTCACCAAGTTCTCCTCGCCAGAACTGACCGACTGTCTGGTGGTGGCGGCGCGAACCGTTGTGTTCGCCGAGCGCTGATATATTCAGAGACAAAACCCCCAGCTTGCCCCCAAGGGTGAGTCGGGCATAATTCGCGTCCCTCCGAAGAAAACTGCCGGAACCGCGTATGAAGTTTTTCAGCTCCATCCTGATTGGCTGCGCCCTGTTCAGCGGTGTCGCTCATGCCTCCAGCAGCCAGGCGTGGAACGAGCAGCGCCAGCAGATGCTCAAGGCCTGCCTGGCCGCCAGCCAGTTCAAGGACGCCCATGCCCGTGGCAAGCCCGCCGAGTTCGATGACCAGGTGGGCATGAGCGCCCTGCTGGTCGAAGGCGTCTACCCACAAAAACACATGCAGCAGCGCAGCGGCACCGAGCTGTGCCTGTACGACCGCCAGCACCAGCGGGCGTTTGTCAGTGAATGGAACCCGGAAGCCAAGTGACCGACAGCGTGCGTTTTGCCTGTACCGGCTGCGGCAAATGCTGCACCGGCCACCATGTACCGCTCACCCTCGATGAAGCGCGCCGCTGGGCCGATGCTGCGGGCCAGGTAGTGGTGCTGATCGAGGCGTTCGTGGTCGATGGCCCTGGCATGCCGCCTGAACAGCGCGAGCATGTGCTGCGCCGCTCGCACGCGGTGCCCTGCGGCACTGGCGATGCGCGGGTTTCGGTAACGTTCGCGGCCTTCAACCCGGGCCGCTGCCATAACCTCGATGACAACGACCTGTGCACGATCTACGAACAGCGCCCGCTGGTGTGCCGGATCTACCCGGTGGAAATCAACCCGCATATTCCGCTACGGCCCGATACCAAGGATTGCCCGCCTGAAGCCTGGCAGCAGGGGCCTGAGCTGATCCATGGCACGCAACTGGTGGATGCCGGGCTGCAGGCGCTGGTGCAGGCGTCGCGGCAAGCCGACCGCGACGACATTGCTGCCAAGGTGGCGGTGTGCCAGGCACTGGGCATGACCACCAGCGCGCTGAAGGGCAACGGGTTTACGGCTTACCTGCCGGATATGGGTGCGTTTGCTAACGCGCTGGCGCAGATTCCGGTAGATGACGGGGCGCAGTGGACCTTGCATGTGGAAGACGAAGCGCTGGTGGCGAGCTTGCGGGAGCAGGGTTTGCACACTACCAACGAGCCCCCGGTGTATTACGCCTTCATCGGTTTTTAGATAAACAGGCCCGGCGCTGTCGCCGGCAAGCCTGCTCCCACAGGTCCTGCACATGTCTTGAAGGTTGTGCAGAACCTGTGGGAGCTGGCTTGCCGGCGATGAGGCCCGCGAAACTGACACGGCTGTCAGCCAGCGGTCACGCTGCCGACCGGGTTCGGGGGCTATAAGATGAAGTACAGACAACCGTCCCTCTTCCCCTCTGGCCAAGGTCCCCGCACCGATGCGACGTTCGTCCCGCTCTGCTTTCCTGGCCGCCCTGGCGCTGCTCGTCCTGGTGCTAGCAGGCATCTGGTTCAGCCAGCGCCAACCGGCATCCACTGCCCGGGCGCCGACGGCCATCCCCGTGCGCGTGGTCAGTGTCGTCCAGCAGGACGTGCCGCGCTACGCCAGCGCGATCGGCTCGGTGCTGTCGCTGCACAGCGTCGAGGTGCGCCCGCAGGTTGAAGGGATATTGACCCAGGTACTGGTCAAGGAAGGCCAATGGGTAAAGGAAGGCGACCTGCTGGCCACCCTCGACGACCGCTCCATCCGCGCCAGCCTCGACCAGGCGCGTGCGCAGCTGGGCCAGAGCCAGGCACAGATCCAGGTGGCCGGGGTGGACCTCAAGCGCTACCGCCTGCTCAGCAGCGACGATGGCGTGTCGAAACAGACACTCGATCAGCAACAGGCGCTGGTCAACCAGTTGCAGGCCACGGTCAAGGGCAACCAGGCCGCCATCGCCAATGCCGAGGTGCAGTTGTCGTACACGCAAATACGTTCTCCGGTCACTGGCCGGGTAGGTATTCGCAACGTCGACCCGGGCAACCTGGTGCGTACCAGCGACACCCAGGGCCTGTTCAGCGTCACGCAGATCGACCCGATCGCCGTCGAGTTCGCCCTGCCGCAGCAGATGCTGCCGACCCTGCAGGGCCTGCTGAAGGCGCCCACCCCGGCGCTGGTGCAAGCCTATATGGACGCCGATGGTGAACGCAGCCTACTGGGCGAGGGCCATCTGGCGCTGATCGATAACCAGATTTCCGCCAACACAGGCACCGTGCGGGTCAAGGCCGAGTTCGACAACAAGGACGGCCGCCTGTGGCCGGGCCAGCTGGTCACCATTCGCCTGCGCACAGCCGTGGAAGAAAACGCCCTGGTGGTACCACCACCGGTGGTGCAACGCGGCGTCGACGGGCACTTTGTCTACCGCCTGGACGGCGACAAGGTCACCAGCGTGCCGGTCAAGGTGCTGTACCAGGACAGCGGGCTGAACATCATCGCCGGGGTCAAGGCGGGCGAGCGCCTGGTGCTCGATGGGCAGTCGCGGCTCAAGCCTGGCTCTCATGTCGAGGTGGCCCCCGATGCCCCTGTACCGTCGGAAATGGCCGACCGCCGGAGCCAGCCATGAACACGCGCAACGGTGTCTCGGCCTGGTGCATCGACCACCCCATTGCCACCCTGCTGCTGACCTTCGCCCTGGTACTGCTGGGCGCCATCGCCTTCCCGCGGCTGCCGGTGGCACCGCTGCCCGAAGCGGACTTCCCGACCATCCAGGTAACCGCCCAGCTGCCTGGGGCCAGCCCGGAAACCATGGCCTCCTCAGTGGCCACCCCGCTGGAAGTGCAGTTCAGTGCCATCCCCGGCATGACCCAGATGACCAGCAGCAGCGCGCTGGGCTCGACCACCCTGATCCTGCAGTTCACCCTGGACAAGAACATCGACACCGCCGCCCAGGAAGTGCAGGCGGCGATCAACACAGCCACCGCACGCCTGCCGCAAGACCTGCCCAACCCGCCGACCTGGCGCAAGGTCAACCCGGCCGACAGCCCGGTGCTGGTAATGACCGTCAGCTCCAACCAGATGCCCGGCAACGACCTCAGCGACTATGCCGAAACCCTGCTGGCCCGCCAGCTGAGCCAGATCGAAGGGGTTGGCCTGATCAACATCACCGGGCAACTGCGCCCGGCGATCCGGGTACAGGCCCAGCCGGAAAAACTCGCCGCCATCGGCCTGACCCTGGCCGACCTGCGCCAGGCCATCCAGCAGACCAGCCTGAATCTGGCCAAGGGCGCACTGTACGGCGAGCACAACGTGTCGACCATCGCCGCCAAC
>NZ_JABMCW010000011.1:0-41843 GCF_013179705.1 Pseudomonas sp. CM25
GCGAAGCCACTGCAGGACCCCCCTCGATCCAGGCCGAACACCAGGCCGGGGATTTCCGGGGTGCCGCGATGTTCATGTGACCACAGGTACAAGCCACGGTGATAACCATGCACCCGCGCGCGTTGACGCTCGACCGAATTGCACTCCGGGCGCCAGATCAAGGAACCATAAGCGAACAGCCACACCGGCCCGCCTTGATGGTGCGACATGGTCGTCTTCATGGAATTAAACAACTGTTCGTGAGTATGTTGCTGACCGAAGTCGAGTGTCGGAGGATATGAAACTTCCCAGGACATGTTTTCAAGTGCCGACATAAGCTGCCGCCATTATCCCTGTGAACTACAGATCTAGCGAAATGCGCTTGCGTTGCGGCTCTGGGCCGCTGCGCCAAGGGCGCTTGCTGTAACCATAGGCCAGAAATGGCGAAATACTCAAGACCTGGCGCCAGTGTTTCATTGGCGGTTCCGACGACTGGGAAATACTGTTTCGGGGACTGCGAAACTTATTGGCCAAGGCGGTAACAATTACCGCCTTATACCCACTTGTTCAAACTTCGGTTATTAACCGCGCGGTGCGTAGGCAAACACATCCGCACGCATGCGGTGCGCATCCATGCCGGCTTCGACCAGGGCGTCGAGGGTGGCGTAGATCATGTTGGGCGAGCCGCTGGCGTACACATGCACGGTGTTGAGGTCGGCAATATCCTCGCAGACCGCCTCGTGCAGCATGCCGCACCGGCCTTCCCAGCCGCACAGGTCGCTGACCACCTGGTGCAGGAACAGGTTGGGCAGGCGCTGCCACTCATCCCAATGCTCGATCTGGTAGAAATCCTCAGGCCGGCGCACGCCCCAGTACAGGTGTACCGGGTGCTTGAAACCCTGCGAGCGGCAATGCTCCAGCAGGCTGTGCATCTGCCCCATCCCGGTGCCTGCAGCGATCAGCACCAGCGGCCCATCCGGCAACTCGGCCAGGTGGGTGTCGCCAAACGGCATTTCGATACGCGCCAGGCCATCGCGCCTGAGCTGGTCGATCAGTTGCAGCGCACTCGCTTCACGCGCCAGCACGTGCAGCTCCAGCTCGCGCCCGGCGTGGGGCGCGGAAGCCAGCGAGAAAGCCGCGGGCTTGCCACCCTCGCGCTCGATCATCAGGTACTGCCCGGCGTGGTAGCGCAGCGGCTTGCCGGCAGGTGCGCGCAGGCGCACACGCCAGACGTCGCCGCCGACGTCGACGCACTCACTGACGGTGCACGCCAGCTTGCGCACTGGCAGCTCGCCCAGGGCGAGCACACCATCCCAGAGCAACACGCAGTCCTCCAGCGGTTCGGCAATGCAGGTAAACAACTCGCCATGGTCACGAACTACGCCGTCCTGGCGTACCCGGCCTTCGACCAACAATGCGGCGCAGACATGGCAATTGCCATTGCGGCAGCTGTTCGGGCAGTCATAGCCCAGCCGCCGCGCTCCATCCAGGATCCGTTCCCCGGGTTCGAGCGCCAGCACCGCCCCGGACGGCTGCAACGTTACCTGCATCAATCTATTCCCAACTGATCCCACAAGTCATCGATACGGCGGGTAACGGCTTCGTCCTTGACGATGACCCGCCCCCATTCGCGTGTAGTCTCGCCCGGCCACTTGTGCGTGGCGTCCAGGCCCATCTTCGACCCCAGCCCCGATACCGGCGACGCGAAGTCCAGGTAGTCGATCGGAGTGTTGTCGATCATTACCGTATCACGCTTGGGGTCCATGCGCGTGGTAATGGCCCAGATCACATCGTTCCAGTCGCGGGCGTTGATATCGTCATCGGTGACAATAACGAACTTGGTGTACATGAACTGTCGCAGGAACGACCACACACCCAGCATCACGCGCTTGGCGTGCCCTGGGTACTGCTTCTTCATGGTCACCACCGCCATGCGGTACGAGCAGCCTTCCGGCGGCAGGTAGAAGTCGGTGATTTCCGGAAACTGCTTCTGCAGGATCGGCACGAACACTTCGTTCAGCGCCACGCCGAGAATCGCCGGCTCATCCGGCGGCCGGCCGGTGTAGGTGCTGTGGTAGATCGGCTTGTGCCGATGGGTGATGCGCTCCACGGTGAACACCGGGAAGCTGTCCACTTCGTTGTAGTAGCCGGTATGGTCGCCGTACGGGCCCTCCGGGGCCATTTCACCCGGGTGGATCACGCCTTCCAGGATGATTTCCGCGGTGGCCGGTACCTGCAGGTTGCTGCCACGGCACTTGACCAGCTCGGTACGGTTGCCGCGCAGCAGGCCGGCAAAGGCATATTCGGAGAGGGTGTCCGGTACTGGCGTCACGGCACCGAGAATGGTCGCCGGGTCAGCGCCCAGGGCCACGGCGACCGGGAACGGCTGGCCGGGGTTCTTCTCGCACCACTCGCGGTAATCCAGAGCGCCGCCACGGTGGCTGAGCCAGCGCATGATGACCTTGTTGCGGCCGATGACCTGCTGGCGGTAGATGCCCAGGTTCTGCCGGTCCTTGTTCGGCCCGCGGGTAACGGTAAGGCCCCAGGTGATCAGCGGAGCTACGTCGCCCGGCCAGCAGTGCTGGATCGGCAATGCGCCGAGGTCGACGTCATCACCCTCGACCACTACCTCCTGGCACACCGCGTCCTTGACCACTTTCGGCGCCATCGACACGACCTTCTTGAAGATCGGCAGCTTCGACCAGGCATCCTTCAGGCCCTTCGGCGGCTCGGGCTCCTTGAGGAATGCCAGCAGCTTGCCGATTTCGCGCAGCTCTTCGACCGACTCCGCGCCCATGCCCATGGCCACGCGCTCCGGGGTGCCGAACAGGTTGCCCAGCACCGGGATGTCAAAGCCGGTGGGCTTTTCGAACAATAATGCCGGGCCCTTGGCACGCAGGGTGCGGTCGCAGACCTCGGTCATTTCCAGGACGGGGGAAATCGGAACCTGGATGCGCTTGAGCTCGCCGCGCTGTTCCAGGCCACGGATGAAGTCGCGCAAGTCGCGATACTGCATGCAGGAGCCTCGTGTTGGCCGTATCGGTCGGGGGTGCAGAGTGTAGCGCCGTTCGGCGCCTAATGGCCAAAAATGACTTGGGGCCGCTTCGCGCCCCATCGCCGGCAAGCCAGCTCCAACAGGTCCGGCACAAGCTTCAAGAGCTGCGCAGTACCTGCAGGAGCTGGCTTGCCGGCGATGGGCTGCGAAGCAGCCCCAATCAATCCGGACTTGAAACGCTTACTTGCGCTTCATGGACAGGAAGAACTCGTCGTTGGTCTTGGTCTGCTTGAGCTTGTCGACCAGGAACTCGATGGCGGCGATTTCGTCCATCGGGTGCAGCAGCTTGCGCAGGATCCACATGCGCTGCAGTTCGTCGTCGGCGGTCAGCAGCTCTTCGCGGCGGGTGCCCGAGCGGTTGATGTTGATGGCCGGGAACACGCGCTTCTCAGCGATGCGGCGATCCAGCGGCAGCTCCATGTTGCCGGTACCCTTGAACTCTTCGTAGATCACTTCGTCCATTTTCGAGCCGGTTTCGACCAGCGCGGTGGCGATGATGGTCAGCGAACCGCCCTCTTCGATGTTACGCGCAGCACCGAAGAAGCGCTTTGGCTTTTCCAGGGCGTGGGCGTCGACACCACCGGTCAGCACCTTGCCCGAGCTCGGGATCACGGTGTTGTAGGCACGCGCCAGACGGGTGATGGAGTCCAGCAGGATGACCACATCCTTCTTGTGCTCGACCAGGCGCTTGGCCTTCTCGATCACCATCTCGGCAACCTGCACGTGGCGGGTCGGCGGCTCGTCGAAGGTAGAGGCAACCACTTCGCCGCGCACGGTGCGCTGCATTTCGGTCACTTCTTCCGGGCGCTCGTCGATCAGCAGGACGATCAGGTGGCACTCGGGGTTGTTGCGGGTGATGTTGGCCGCGATGTTCTGCAGCATGATCGTCTTGCCCGCCTTCGGCGGAGCCACGATCAGGCCACGCTGGCCTTTGCCGATCGGGGCGCACAGGTCGATGACGCGGCCGGTCAAGTCTTCGGTGGAGCCGTTACCGGCTTCCATCTTCAGGCGCTTGTTCGGGAACAACGGCGTCAGGTTTTCGAACAGGATCTTGTTCTTCGCGTTTTCCGGGCGGTCGAAGTTGATGGTATCGACCTTCAGCAGAGCGAAGTAACGCTCCCCTTCCTTCGGTGGGCGGATCTTGCCGACGATGGTGTCGCCGGTACGCAGGTTGAAGCGACGGATCTGGCTGGGCGAGACGTAGATATCGTCCGGGCCGGCCAGGTAGGACGCATCGGCCGAACGCAGGAAACCGAAACCATCCTGGAGAATCTCCAGCACGCCGTCACCCGAGATCTCTTCGCCGCTTTTCGCGTGCTTTTTAAGCAGGGCGAAAATCACGTCCTGTTTGCGCGAACGGGCCATGTTTTCGATGCCCATCTGTTCGGCCATTTCCAAAAGATCGGTAATCGGCTTTTGCTTGAGTTCAGTCAGGTTCATAAGGGGAGTGACGTAATCATGTAAGAAGGGAGGATTAAGCTCTGGCTTAATGAGGCCGCGCCGCTAGATGGCGACAAGATCGCGTACTGATTCGAATTGGGATGCTTCGGCGACGGCATGTAGAGGGCACTGGAGAAGCAGTGCGAGGCCGAATGTAACACTTGCTTTTTTCTGCGTCTAGTGGTTTTGGCCGGGTAAATGATGCCCTGTGGAAGCGGGTTTACCCGTGAAGGCGGCGCGGGGCTCAACATCGAATTCGCAAGCAAACCCGCTGCCACAACCCCTGCAGGCAAAAAAAACCCCGCATCGGCGGGGTTTTTCACATCACAGGTGGGCGTCGAGGAACGCGGCCAGCTGCGATTTCGACAGTGCGCCAACCTTGGTCGCTTCGACGTTGCCGTTCTTGAACAGCATCAGCGTCGGGATACCACGCACGCCGTGCTTGGCGGGGGTTTCCTGGTTGTCGTCGATGTTCAGCTTGGCTACGGTCAGTTTGCCCTCGTAGGTGGAGGCGATGTCGTCCAGAACCGGCGCGATCATCTTGCATGGGCCGCACCATTCAGCCCAGTAGTCGACCAGCACCGGGCCTTGAGCCTGCAGGACTTCGGCTTCGAAGGTAGCGTCGGTGACGTGTTTGATCAAATCGCTGCTCATGGATATCTCCAGGGTCGTAAGCAAAAAAACGTGGCCCATCATAGCTGCACCCACGCCCTACAGGAAGTCGCGGACGATTGAGTGTAACTATAGTTGCGCAAGACGCCGCGAATCGAAACTGTCACACAAGTGTCATAGCATCGAATGGCACATTGCCTTGCATCAAGCCTTGGCGTGTCACGCGTTGGCGTCAGCCTGCTATCGTGGCACGATTGCCGGGTTAACGACCGAGAACAACCAGATCATGCCGCATACCATCGCGAAGAACCTGTCCCTGATCGCCGCCATCGACCTTGGCTCCAACAGTTTCCACATGGTCGTGGCCAAGGCCCACCATACCGAAATCCGCATTCTCGAGCGGCTCGGCGAGAAGGTTCAGCTGGCCGCCGGCATCGACGAAGAGCGCATGCTCAGCGAAGAAGCCATGGAACGAGGCCTGGACTGCCTCAAGCGCTTCTCCCAGCTGATCAACGGAATGCCGGCAGGCTCCGTGCGCATCGTCGGTACCAACGCCCTGCGCGAAGCGCGCAACCGCAACGAATTCATCCAGCGCGCCGAAGCCATCCTCGGCCACCCGGTGGAGGTCATCTCCGGCCGTGAAGAGGCGCGCCTGATCTACCTGGGTGTCTCGCACACCCTGGCCGACACCGCCGGCAAGCGCCTGGTGGCCGACATCGGTGGCGGCAGCACCGAGTTCATCATCGGCCAGCGCTTCGAGCCGCTGCTGCGCGAAAGCCTGCAGATGGGCTGTGTGAGTTTCACCCAGCGGTACTTCCGCGACGGCAAGATCACCCCGGCCCGCTACGCCCAGGCCTACACCGCCGCGCGCCTGGAACTGATGAGCATCGAGAACGCGCTGCACCGCCTGACCTGGGACGAGGCCATCGGCTCGTCCGGGACCATCCGCGCCATTGGTGCCGCCATCAAGGCCGGCGGGCTGGGCAATGGCGAGGTCAACGCCGAGGGCCTGGCCTGGGTCAAACGCAAGATGTTCAAGCTGGGCGAGGTCGACAAGATCGACTTCGATGGCGTCAAACCCGACCGCCGGACCATCTTCCCGGCCGGCATGGCGATTCTCGAAGCCATCTTCGATGCGCTGGAGCTACAGCGCATGGACCACTGTGACGGTGCCCTGCGCGAAGGCGTGCTGTTCGACCTGCTGGGCCGCCATCACCACGAAGATGTGCGCGAACGCACGCTCAACTCGCTGATGGAGCGCTACCACGTAGATCACGGCCAGGCCGCGCGGGTCGAGCGCAAGGCGCTGCATGCCTTCGACCAAGTGGCCGAAGCATGGGGGCTGAAAGGCGGGAACTGGCGCGATCTGCTGGGCTGGGCGGCTAAAGTGCACGAAATAGGCCTGGACATCGCCCACTACCATTACCACAAGCACGGCGCCTACCTGATCGAGCACTCGGACCTGGCGGGCTTTTCCCGCGAGGACCAACAGATGATGGCCCTGCTGGTACGCGGCCATCGGCGCAATATCCCCAAGGACAAGTTCGCCGACCTGGGCGAGGAAGGCGTCAAGCTGTTGCGCCTGTGCGTGCTGCTGCGCTTCGCCATCCTGTTCCACCACATCCGTGGTACTCAGCAAATGCCGAAGGTAGAGCTCAACGCGGCCGATAACAGCCTCGTCGTGGTGTTCCCGGCTGGCTGGCTGGAGCAGAACCAGCTGACCCAGGCCGACTTCGCCAACGAGGCGGAGTGGCTGGCCCGGGTCGGCTTCGTCCTCAGCGTACGTTGAGGACCGGGTTGCTCAGGCGCTCCAGCAGGGTCGCCTGGGCACTGCGCGGGTTCTGGTTGCCGGTCGGGGTGCTGCGCACGTAGCGCCCGTCTGGCTGCAGGGTCCAGGCATGGGTGTTGTCGGTCAGGTAGCTTTCCAGCTCCTTCTTCACCCGCAGCAACAGCTTCTTGCCTTCTACCGGGAAGCAGGTCTCGACACGTTTGTCGAGGTTGCGCTCCATCCAGTCGGCACTGGACAGGTAAATCTGCTCTTCGCCGCCATTGAGGAAGTAGAACACCCGCGTGTGCTCCAGGAAGCGACCGATGATCGAGCGCACCTGGATGTTGTGCGAAACCCCCGGAATACCTGGGCGCAGGCAGCACATGCCACGCACCACCAGGTCGATCTTCACGCCCGACTGGCTGGCCTTGTACAGCGCCTTGATGACCTTGGCATCGGTCAGCGAGTTGAACTTGGCGATGATGTGCGCCGGCTTGCCTTCGAGGGCGAACTGGGTTTCCCGCGCGATCATGTCGAGCATGCCCTTCTTCAGGGTGAACGGCGCGTGCAGCAGCTTTTTCATGCGCAGGGTCTTGCCCATGCCGATCAGCTGGCTGAACAGCTTGCCAACGTCCTCGGTCAGGGCGTCGTCAGAGGTCAGCAGGCTGTAGTCGGTGTACAGGCGGGCGTTACCGGCGTGGTAGTTGCCGGTACCCAGATGCGCATAACGCACGATCTCGCCATGCTCGCGGCGCAAAATCAGCATCATCTTGGCGTGGGTCTTGAAGCCGACCACGCCATAGATCACTACCGCACCGGCCGCTTGCAAGCGGCTGGCCATCTGCAGGTTGGACTCTTCGTCGAAGCGCGCACGCAGCTCGATCACCGCAGTGACTTCCTTGCCGTTACGGGCCGCATCCACCAGCGCGTCGACGATTTCCGAGTTGGCCCCCGAGCGGTACAGCGTCTGGCGCACAGCCAGCACGTGTGGGTCCTTGGCGGCCTGGCGCAGCAGGTCGACCACCGGGGTGAAAGACTCGAACGGGTGCATCAGCAGGATGTCCTGCTTGCTGATCACGCTGAAGATGTTGTCGGCATTCACCAGCAGTTTGGGGATTGCCGGGGTGAACGGGGTGTATTGCAGCTCCGGGTGGCTGTCCAGGCCGGTGATGCTGAACAGACGGGTCAGGTTGACCGGGCCGTTGACCTGGTACAGCTCGCTTTCGCTGAGGCTGAACTGCTTGAGCAGGTAATCTGACAGGTGTTTCGGGCAGGTGTCGGCCACTTCCAGGCGCACGGCGTCGCCATAGCGGCGCGAGAACAGCTCACCGCGCAGGGCGCGGGCCAGGTCGTCGACTTCTTCGGAGTCCAGCGCCAGGTCGGCGTTACGGGTCAGGCGGAACTGGTAGCAGCCCTTCACCTTCATGCCCTGGAACAGGTCGTCGGCGTGCGCGTGGATCATCGACGACAGGAACACGTAGTTGGCACCTGGCCCGCCGACCTCTTCCGGCACACGGATAACCCGCGGCAGCAGGCGCGGCGCCGGGATGATCGCCAGGCCCGAGTCACGGCCGAAGGCGTCCACGCCCTCGAGCTCGACGATGAAGTTGAGGCTCTTGTTCACCAGCAACGGAAACGGGTGAGTCGGGTCGAGGCCGATCGGGGTGATGATCGGCGCGATTTCGTCGCGGAAATAGCGGCGCACCCAAGTCTTGAGCTTGGGTGTCCAGTAGCGGCGGCGGATGAAGCGAATCTGGTGCTTTTCCAGCTCCGGCAGCAGCACGTCGTTGAGGATCGCGTACTGGCGGTCGACTTCGAAGTGCACCAGCTCGCTGATGCGGGCCAATGCCTGGTGCGGCTGCAGGCCGTCGGCACCGGCCTGTTCACGGGCAAAATTGATCTGCTTCTTCAGGCCGGCGACGCGGATCTCGAAGAACTCGTCGAGGTTGCTGGAGAAGATCAGCAGGAACTTGAGGCGCTCGAGCAGCGGGTAATTCTCGTCCAGTGCCTGCTCCAGCACACGGATGTTGAACTGCAACTGCGAAAGCTCGCGATGAATGTACAGGCTGCTGTCGTCCAGGCCAGGCACGGCGATTGCCGGTGCAGGGGCGGGCGTGGGGGCGGCAGGCTCGGCCACCGGCTCTGCCACTGGCTCGGGCTCGGGCGCCGGCGGCAGGTCTGGCGGGGTCTGCAGCATCTCTTCGGGGAGCTCTTGAGCATCCTTGATCGCGACAGGGGTTAGCACTTCATTATTCATCTGGCGTTCCTGAGGACGTTAATGCCCTATCATCAATTGAGCGGCAAGATAAGCGACCATTATGACGCCTGCATTACACAGCAGGGCAAGCGATGACGCGTAGCATCTGGCATTGTCCGTGTAGGAAATGTTCACGTCGAGACACATTTGGACACTTTCACGAATGCGCGCGAAGGGGTAGGCTGCGCGTTCATTTCGCCAGCACCTCAGAAAATGCTTCAACAATTCCTGCAGGATTTCGGCTACTTCGCCCTTTTTCTAGGCACCTTCTTTGAAGGCGAGACCATCCTGGTGCTTGCGGGTTTCCTTGCGTTCCGCGGTTACATGGACATCAAGCTGGTGTGCCTGGTGGCGTTTCTGGGCAGCTACGCCGGTGACCAGTTGTGGTATTTCATGGGCCGTCGCCACGGGCGGCGGATTCTGGCGCGCAAACCGCGCTGGCAGGCAATGGGTGCCCGGGCGCTGGACCATATCCGCCGCCACCCCGACATCTGGGTGCTGAGTTTCCGCTTCGTCTATGGCCTGCGCACGGTCATGCCGGTGGCCATTGGCCTGTCGGGCTATCCGCCACGCCGCTACCTGCTGCTGAACGGGATTGGCGCGGCCATCTGGGCAATCGCCCTGGGCGCGGCTGCCTACCACTTCGGCGCCATCCTCGAAGGCCTGCTGGGCAACGTGAAGCGCTACGAGCTATGGGTGCTTGGCGGCTTGTTGATGCTGGGCGTTTTGCTGTGGCTGCGCCGGCGCTTCCGCACCCTGCGCGCCGAGCGCAAGGCGGCGAGCGAAGCCCAGGCCCCAGAGGCTGAGCACGCTGTAAAGCACGAGCAGGACCCAGGCCAGCGGCGCGACCACCGCTAAGCCCAGTGCGCCGGTACGTTGCCGAACAGACCGCCTCAAAGAATGAACACCCCAGCGTAATTGCGATCCAAGTAAGCAGGATTTTGCGCAGGACTGTCCGCAGGCCCGGTTATGCCTGTGGCGCCATCTGCCAAACTAGAGGACATTTAGCGCCTCGACACTGGAGCAATGAGCATGACAAAAAAAGTAGCGGTGATTCTTTCCGGCTGTGGCGTGTATGACGGCGCCGAAATCCACGAAAGCGTGATCACCCTGCTGCGCCTCGACCAGCGCGGTGCGCAGGTGCAGTGCTTCGCGCCGGACATCGCGCAGATGCATGTCATCAACCACCTGACCGGCGAAGAGATGCCCGAGTCGCGCAATGTGCTGGTGGAATCGGCGCGGATTGCCCGCGGCGAGGTGAAGGACATTCGCGAGGCGAAGGCCGAAGACTTCGATGCGCTGATTGTACCGGGCGGTTTCGGGGCGGCGAAAAACCTCTCCAATTTTGCCGTGGAGGGCACCAACTGCAGCGTCAACCCGGACGTGCTGGCCCTGGCCGAAGCCTTCGCCGATGCCTGCAAGCCGGTTGGCCTGATCTGCATCTCGCCAGCGCTGGCGGCGAAGATCTACGGGCCGGGCGTGGTGTGCACCATCGGCAAGGATGCGGGCACTGCCGACGCGGTGGTCAAGATGGGCGGCACCCATGAAGAATGCGATGTGCATGACATTGTCGAAGACGTCCAGCGCAAGCTGGTGAGCACCCCGGCATACATGGAGGCCAAGTCGATCAGCGAGGCGGCGGGCGGGATCTACAAGCTGGTGGACCGGGTGCTGGAGCTGACCCACGAATAAGCCTGGTACGCCCGCTCTCATGGAACTGCACATAACTTACTGAGTTAGCAGGGACCCTGTGGGAGCGGGAGTGCCCGCGAACACCGGCGCAGCCGGTGCCATGCACCGCGTTGGATTCTTCGCGGGCGCGCCCGCTCCCAAAGGGTACGCGGAGCCCCCGGCATCAGTTCTCTGCGCGACAGCGCAGCCCAATGGGCTGGGTAATCTCCTACAGGGATCGCGTCACGGCTCAGATCTGGACAGGCGCGAAATGATCCGGTCCAGCGCATTGGCAAATGCCTGCTTGTCGCGCTCACCATAGGTCGCCTGCCCTCCCCCTACCTGGCCCTGCTCACGCAGGTCGGTGAACAGGTTGCGCGCCGCCAGGCGGTCGCCCATGTTGCGCTCATCGAACTCACGCCCACGCGGGTCCAGCACTGCCACGCCCTTTTTCACCAGGCGGTCAGCCAGCGGCACATCACTGCAAATCACCAGCTCGCCGGGCACGGCGTGCTCGACCAAGTAGTCGTCCGCTGCGTCCATACCGCTGGGTACAACAATCAGCCGCACAATCGCGAAGGCCGGCTTGGCCACGGCTTGGCCCGCCACCATCACCACCTCGAACTTGCGCTTGAGGGCGAACTTGACGATCAGATCCTTGGCCGCCTTGGGGCAAGCGTCGGCATCGATCCATACACGCATCGGGAACCTCTCCATCTGGGCAAGGCACCATCATGCCTCAAGCGCAGCAAAAGCTGGAGCATCGCCGCCAGGGCGTTGGGAAAATGGCGCCAATATTTCAATTGCCGCTTATCCGACCTCATCACTCAGGCTAAACTCGCCACTGCTCCACAAGCCTGCCCGAGTGCGCAATGAACCACCCTCACGAGATCCGCCCCGACCTGGACCAAGGCATCGACCGCAAGGTCCTGGCGACATTGCGCTCGCGCTTCCTGCAACTCAACCAGGGGCGGTTGCAGCGGGCAATGGAAGGCTTGTCTACCCGCCAGCAACAAGTGCTGACGCTGTTACCTCTGCTGTTTCATGTAAACCACCCGCTCTTGCCTGGCTACGTGTCCGGCAGCACCCCTGCGGGTGTATCGGGTTACCAGCCAAGCGCCGATCTGGTTGCAGAGGCCCAGCGCCTGGCGCGTTCGTTTACCTACAAGGCCCGCCATGGCAGCCCGCCATCCCCGATCCACGGGCTGTTTCTGATGGGCAGCCTGGGCTCGCTGGCCCAGGCCGAACAAAGCGACATGGACCTGTGGGTGTGCCATGCGCCCGGCATTCCAGGGCAACTGCTGGAAGAGCTGCGCCGCAAATGCCAGTTACTGGAGGCATGGGCGGCGAGCCTTGGCGCCGAGGCGCATTTCTTCCTGATCGATACGCAGGGGTTTGCCCAAGGTCAGCGTGATGGCCAGCTTGGCTCCGACGACTGCGGCACCACCCAGCACTACCTGCTGCTGGACGAGTTCTATCGCACCACCCTGTGGCTGGCCGGGCGCACACCGTTGTGGTGGCTGGTGCCGGTGTACCAGGAACACAACTATCACGCATACACCCAGACCCTGCTGTCCAAGCGCTTCATCCGCAGCCAGGACGCTCTGGACCTGGGCAACCTGGCGCACATTCCGCCCGGCGAATTCGTCGGTGCCGGGCTGTGGCAACTGTTCAAAGGGATCGACTCACCCTACAAGTCACTGCTCAAGTTGCTGCTGACCGAAGCCTACGCCAGTGAACACCCTGCGGTGCGTTGCCTGAGCCTGGACTACAAGCAGGCGGTATTTGCCAATCGGCTCGACCTCGATGAGCTGGACCCCTACGTGATGGTGTACCGACGCATCGAGCGCTACCTGCTGGCACGTGGCGAGCCCGCACGGCTGGAACTGGTGCGGCGCAGCCTGTACCTGAAGGTGAACAAGAAGCTCAGCGACCAAGGCCGCAGCAATGGTTGGCAACGCCGGCTGCTGCAGCGCCTGGCCGATGAGTGGGGCTGGGACGAGCGCCAGCTGGCCCTGCTGGACAGCCGCAGCCAATGGAAAGTGCAGCAGGTCGCCGTCGAACGCCGCGAACTGGTGGCCGAGTTGAACCACAGCTACCGCTTCCTCAGCCAGTTCGCCCGCAACCAGAACGCCAGCAGCCGCGCCGACCAGCGTGACCTCAATGTGCTGGGCCGGCGCCTGTACGCCGCGTTCGAACGCCGTGCCGGCAAGGTCGAAGTAATCAACCCCGGGATTGCCCCGGACCTCGCCGAAGGCACCCTGACCCTGGTCCAGCAGCCCAACCGCAAGGAGCCGGGCAGCCATCACTGGGAACTGTACAGCGGCAACCTGAGCACCCACGAGGTGCAACACTTCAGCCCGATAAAGCGCTGCCGCGAGCTGCTGGAGCTGCTGGCCTGGGCCCATCGCAACGGCGTGATCGACAGCAGCACGCGCCTGGCATTGCACCCCGGCGTCAGCGACCTCAGCGAGTTCGAGCTGTTCAGCCTGGTCGGCTGCCTGCAGCAGAGCATCCCCCTACCCCTGCCGACGGTGAGCGAAGTGCGCCTGCTGCAGCCCAGCGTCGCCGACGAGGTGTTGCTACTGGTCAACGTCGCCCTCGATCCGCTGCGCCACCACCGCGACCTGAACATCCTGATGACCACCGAGCGCACCGACTCGCTGAGCTACGCAGGCACGCGCGAAAACCTGGTATTGACCCTGGACCAGGTCACCCTGAACAGCTGGAACGAGGTGCTGGTGCAGCGTTATGAGGGCGCGCATGCGCTGGTACGCTGCCTGCGCGACTTCCTCAACAGCCCGATGCCGCACGGGCACCGGCCACGGGTGCGGGTCCGCTGCTTCTGCCCCAGCCGCGCCCACGCCATCGGCCAGCGCGTGGAGGAAATATTCGACACCGTGCAACTGCTGCTGGCCCAAGGCCTCGACCACCGCTACCTGCTACAGGTGGCCCAGCACACCCATGTACTGGAACTGCTGCCCGGGCATGTCAGCCTGACGACTCTGGCCGAGCATGAGGCGCTGTTGACTCACCTGGGTGAGGAGCGCAGCGCTTATAGCCCTCTGTACCTGGATGCCCACGCCCTGCAGGACAACGATTTGCGCCAGGTGCTGGAGCAAGGCCGGCCATCCTGCATACAGGTGTTCTACCGCCTGCAGGATGGCTGGGCCGACGTGTATGTGCTGGATGAACACAATGCGCTGTGGCAGCAACGCCTGCCCCTGCACGACGAAGCCCACCTGCTGCTGCCGCTGCAGCGGTTTCTGCGCTCGGTGGTCATGCGCCGCGATGCCCGGCTGCCGCTGGACAACCTGCACTCGGCCGCGCTGGATATCCACTATGCGCAACTGCTGCCCTCCGGCCCTGGCAAGGCCCGCAGCATCGAACCGCGGCCGGCACCAGTCGAAGGCAGCGACCAGCCTTACTACGAGGTCCAGGCCATCATCCAGGCCGGCGTGGCGGGCGCTGCTCATGTCACGCTGTATTGCGACCAGCAGGAGTTTTCCGGGCTGGAGCATGGCGAGCAGTTGTATGCAGTGGTGGCCCGGCAGATCATCGGGCAGCGGCGTGGCGGGGCGTTGTACCGGTGCTATATCACCGACCTGGACTTGTCCGAGTTGCTGGACGACCGGTTGGGGGCGACGCAGGTTTACCTGAGCTACAAGCGGGTGCTGGAGCAGGCGTTGAATGAGGGGTTGGAGCAGGTTTTGGCGCAGGGATCCTGAAGCGCCGGGGGGCTTTGCACCCCTTTCGCGACACAAGGCCGCTCCTACAGGGGTACGCGATCCCGTGCAGGAGCAGCCTTGTGCTGCGAATGGGCCGCAAAGCGGCCCCTCTGGCCCTTACAGGTCGAAATCGCCCGCCGCTTCCGGCTGGTATTCCACTTCCAGCAGCTTCAGCTTGAGGGTCTTGCCCCCCGGCGCCGGCCAGTCGATCTGCTCGCCCACCGAAAGCCCCAGCAAGGCGCAGCCGATCGGTGCCAGTACCGAGACATTGCCTTCCGGCCCGGCGTCCTTCGGATACACCAACGTCAGGTGGTAGTCCTTGCCGCTGGCTTCCTCACGGCAGTGCACACGAGAGTTCATGGTGACCACGCCCGCCGGTACTTCCTCGTGACCGACCACCTGTTCGGCGCGGTCCAGCTCGTCCTGCAGGGCGAGCACACCCGGGGTACTTTCGTCGAGGCTGTCGATCAGACGCTCCAGACGTTGTACGTCCAATCGGGTGAGGATTAGGGAAGGCTTGGTGCTCATGATCCAGTCAGACTCCTTTGAACAGGCAATTTTCAATGTGCAGATAAAGCAAAACCCCGCCCAAGGGCGGGGTTTGAAAAGGCTTTGGCGTCACCGACGCAGAACTCGACACTACCACAGCCGGGCAAATACTCAAGCCCTTGCGTTCAGTGTGCCTTGGCCTGGTCGCGCAGGGCCTGGGCCTCGCGACAGATCTGCCGGCGCCGCTGGTCGTCGGCCGAGCGCCATTCGCGGATATGCTCGACATGCCGGTGGCAGCCGGTGCACACCCGCTGTTCGTCCAGCCGGCAAACGCTGATGCACGGCGATGGCACGGCGGGGCTGACGTTACTGTAAAGCGGCTTGGGTGGCCGGGCCTGGGTGCTGCTCATGTCAGATCTCGTCGAAGTCCAGCTTCTCGCCGGCCCGCTCCCAGACAATACGTTCGAGCATTTCGCCCAGCAGCTCGTCGGTCTTTTCGCAGGTCCATTTCTTGCTCTCTTCGTCGTAGTCGAAATGGAACCCACCCGACTTGTCCGCCAGCCACAGCTGACGCAGCGGCTCCTGACGGCTGAAGATCAGCGTGCTGCCATTGTCGAACTTGATGGTCAGGACGCCCGCGGAGTTCTCCATGTCCAGGTCCATGCCGCTCTCGTCGAACAGGTCTTCCAGGGCCTGTTGGGTCGCGTCGACCAGGTCGTGGAAACGCGCTTCACTCAAACTCATTGCAGAAACCTCGAAATTGGCTGCGTTACAGGCAAGCCGGGCAAGATACGGGCGCTTGCCGCCGAATGCAAAGATTAGCCATTGGAGGCGGCAAGAATAGCCCGCCCGGCGGACCGGCCCTTGCATAGGCAAGCCGCCGGTCGCTCGGTATACTCGGGCGCAATACTGCATTTTTCTAAGGATTTCACCCATGAAGCGCCTGATTTCCTCCCTCGCGGCGCTGGTCGCTGTTGCCTGCCTCGTTTCCGCCTGCGGCCAGAAGGGCCCGCTGTACCTGCCTGAAGACGGCAAGGACGGCAAGGACACCCGCAAGTCGCACCAGCACCAGCCAAAAGCCAAGCCGGTCCAGACCCAGGAGCAGCAGCCAGAGCTGCAGTCCGAGCCCGAGCAGTCGCCTGCGCAGTAAGGAAACCAGATGAACGCTTTCAACTACCGCGACAGTGAGCTGTTCGCGGAGGGCGTGGCCCTGTCGGCCATCGCCGAACGCCATGGCACCCCCACCTACGTGTATTCGCGCGCCCATATCGAGGCCCAGTACCGCAGCTATACCGACGCCTTGCAAGGCGCCGAGCACCTGGTGTGCTTCGCGGTCAAGGCCAACTCCAACCTCGGTGTGCTGAACGTGCTGGCCCGCCTGGGCGCAGGCTTCGACATCGTTTCCGGCGGTGAACTGGAGCGCGTCCTGGCGGCTGGCGGCCGCGCCGACCGAGTGGTGTTCTCAGGTGTCGGCAAAACCCGTGAAGACATGCGCCGCGCCCTGGAAGTAGGCGTGCACTGCTTCAACGTCGAGTCCACCGACGAGCTGGAGCGCCTGCAAGTGGTAGCCGCCGAAATGGGCAAGGTTGCCCCGGTGTCGCTGCGGGTCAACCCGGATGTCGACGCCGGCACCCACCCGTACATCTCCACCGGCCTTAAAGAAAACAAGTTCGGCATTGCCATCGCCGACGCCGAGGCCATCTACGTGCGCGCCGCGCAGCTGCCGAACCTGGAAGTGGTCGGTGTCGACTGCCATATCGGTTCGCAGCTGACCACCGTCGAGCCGTTCCTCGATGCCCTCGACCGCCTGCTGGACCTGGTCGACCGCCTCGCCGATTGCGGCATCCACCTGCGCCACCTGGACCTGGGCGGCGGTGTGGGTGTGCGTTATCGCGACGAACAACCGCCTCTGGTGGCCGACTACATCAAGGCCATCCGCGAGCGCGTCGGCGACCGCGAGCTGGCCCTGGTGTTCGAGCCGGGCCGCTACATCGTGGCCAACGCTGGCGTGCTGATCACCCGCGTGGAGTACCTCAAGCACACCGAACACAAGGACTTCGCCATTATCGATGCGGCGATGAACGACCTGATCCGTCCGGCCCTGTACCAGGCCTGGATGGGCGTCAGTGCGGTCAAGCCACGTACCGGCGAAGGCCGTGCCTACGACCTGGTCGGCCCGATCTGCGAAACGGGCGACTTCCTGGCCAAGGACCGTGTGCTGGACCTGGCCGAAGGTGACCTGCTGGCTGTACAGTCCGCAGGCGCCTATGGTTTTGTCATGAGCTCCAACTACAACACCCGCGGCCGTTGCGCTGAAATCCTCGTCGACGGTGACCAGGCTTTCGAAGTACGCCGCCGCGAGACCATCGCCGAACTGTACGCTGGCGAAAGCCTGCTGCCGGAGTAACCCCATGCTGCTGCGTTTTACCAAGATGCATGGGTTGGGCAACGACTTCATGGTCCTCGACCTGGTCAGCCAGCACGCGCACATCCAGCCCAAGCACGCCAAGCAATGGGGTGACCGCCACACCGGTATCGGTTTCGACCAGTTGCTGATCGTCGAGGCGCCGAACAATCCCGAAGTGGACTTCCGCTACCGCATCTTCAACGCCGACGGTTCCGAGGTCGAGCAATGCGGCAACGGTGCACGCTGCTTTGCCCGCTTCGTGCTGGACAAGCGGCTGACCGCGAAAAAGCGCATCCGCGTGGAAACCAAAAGCGGCGTCATCACCCTGGACGTGCAGAACGACGGCCAGGTGAGCGTCGACATGGGCCCGCCGCGCTTCATCCCTGCCGAAATCCCCTTCGTCGCCGATGAGCAGGCGCTGAACTACCCACTGGAAGTCGACGGCCAAGTGCATTCGATCGCCGCCGTGTCCATGGGTAACCCGCACGCCGTGCTGCGTGTCGACGACGTGCATACCGCCCCCGTGCACCAGTTGGGCCCAAAGATCGAAAACCACCCACGCTTCCCGCAGCGGGTGAATGCCGGCTTCCTCCAGGTTGTCGACCGCCACCGCGCCAACCTGCGCGTCTGGGAACGCGGTGCGGGTGAAACCCAGGCCTGCGGCACCGGCGCCTGCGCTGCCGCCGTGGCGGCAATCAGCCAGGGCTGGATGGACTCCCCGGTGTCCCTCGACCTGCCCGGTGGCCGCCTGCACATCGAATGGGCCGGCCCCGGCCAGCCCGTGCTGATGACCGGCCCGGCCGTACGCGTCTACGAAGGACAGGTTCGTCTCTAAGCGAGTAACCGCCATGACCGATCAGCCACAGGTTGTACCCCAGCAGTCCGCCGAGCTCGATGCCGAAGCGGTGATCGCCTACCTGCGCGCCCACCCCACTTTCTTCGCCGAGCATGACGAGCTGCTGCTTGAACAGCGTATTCCGCACCAGCGTGGCGACAGCGTGTCGCTGGTGGAACGCCAGCTGAAGCTGCTGCGCGACCGCAACATCGAAATGCGCCATCGCCTGTCGCAACTGATGGACGTGGCGCGCGACAACGACCGGCTGTTCGACAAGACCCGCCGGTTGATTCTCGACCTGCTCGATGCCGCCAGCCTTGAAGAAGTGGTGATGGCAGTCGAAGACAGCCTGCGCCAGGAGTTCCAGGTGCCCTTCGTCAGCCTGATCCTGTTCGGCGACAACGTCGCACCGGTCGGGCGCTGGGTCAGCAACGCCGAGGCGCAGCAGGCCATCGGTGCCCTGCTGGGCGGCGGCAAGACGGTAAGCGGCAACCTGCGCGAACACGAACTGACCTTCCTGTTTGGCGAAGAACAGCGCCGTGAAGTGGGCTCCAGCGCCGTGGCGACCCTTGAGTACCAAGGGCTGCACGGGGTACTGGCGATCGGCAGCCGCGACCCGCAACACTACAAGAGCAGCGTCGGCACGCTGTTCCTCGGCTATATCGCCGAAGTGCTCGGCCGCGTTGTACCACGCGTCACCCAGACCCTGCGCTCGGTACGCTGATGGAACGCCAGCTGGAGGCTTATTGCGCACACCTGCGCAACGAGCGCCAGGTGTCGGCGCACACCTTGCTGGGCTACCGGCGCGACCTGGACAAGGTCATCGCCTACTGCAACGAACACGGTATTGCCGGCTGGCAGGCGCTGCAGATCCAGCAGCTGCGCCAGCTGATCGCGCGCCTGCACCACCACGGCCAGTCGTCGCGCAGCCTGGCGCGGCTGCTGTCGGCCGTGCGCGGGCTGTACCGTTACCTCAACCGCGAAGGCCTGTGCCAGCACGACCCGGCCAGCGGCCTGAGCGCGCCCAAGGGTGAACGGCGGCTGCCCAAGGTGCTGGACACCGACCGGGCCTTGCAACTGCTCGATGGCGGCGTCGACGACGACTTCATCGCCCGCCGTGACCAGGCCATCCTCGAACTGTTCTACTCGTCGGGGCTGCGCCTGTCCGAGCTGACCAACCTCGACCTTGAACACCTCGACCTCGCCGGCGGCCTGGTGCAGGTATTGGGCAAGGGTGGCAAGGCACGCGTACTGCCGGTTGGCCGCAAGGCCCGCGAGGCGCTGCAGGCGTGGTATCGCCTGCGCGGTATCGGCAACCCTCGTGACGGTGCGGTGTTCATCACCCGTCAGGGCAACCGGCTGGGCCCCAGGGCCATCCAGCTGAGGGTAAAGGCGGCCGGCGAGCGTGAGCTGGGCCAGCACCTGCACCCGCACATGCTTCGCCATTCCTTCGCCAGCCATGTGCTGGAATCGTCCCAGGACCTGCGTGCGGTACAGGAGATGCTCGGCCACGCCGACATCAGCACCACGCAAATCTATACCCACCTGGACTTCCAGCACCTGGCGGCGGTGTACGACAGTGCCCACCCCCGGGCTAAACGCAGCAAAGGCACAGACTCATGAGCATCAAGCTGATCACCTTCGACCTCGACGATACGCTGTGGGACACCGCGCCGGTGATTGCCAGCGCAGAAGTCGTGCTGCGCGACTGGCTGGAAGCCAACGCTCCGATCCTTGGCGGCGTACCGGTGGAGCACCTGTTTGCCATTCGCGAGCGCCTGGTGCAGGCCGAGCCCGGCCTCAAGCACCGCATCAGCGCCCTGCGCCGGCGCGTGCTGTTGCATGCCCTGGAAGAAGTCGGCTACAGCAGCAAGCAGGCGCTGGAGCTGGCCAATGAAGGCTTCGAAGTGTTCCTGCATGCCCGCCACCAGGTGGAAATTTTCCCTGAAGTGCAGCCGGTGCTGGAGATTCTGCGCCATCACTACACCCTGGGCGTGGTCACCAACGGCAATGCCGATGTGAGCCGCCTGGGGCTGGCGGACTATTTCAGCTTTGCCCTGTGTGCCGAGGACCTTGGCATCGGCAAGCCGGACCCGGCGCCGTTCCTGGAAGCCCTGCGCCGCGGGGACGCGGACGCCAGCGCCGCCGTTCACATCGGCGACCACCCCGGCGATGACATTGCCGGCGCACAGCGCGCCGGGTTGCGGGCCGTCTGGTTCAACCCTCAGGGCAAAGCCTGGACGGGTGAGCAGGCACCGGATGCGGAGATCCAGCGCCTGTCGCAGCTGCCCGACGTGCTCGCACGCTGGCGCTGACTGGGGGGACCGCTGCGCGGCCCATCGCCGGCAAGCCAGCTCCCACAGGGACTGCGCAAGGCTTAGGCCTACGGTGATCCTGTGGGAGCTGGCTTGCCGGCGATAGGGCCAGCACAGGCAGCACAAAACTGACAGGCACAAAAAAGCCCGCAGCGACGGCGGGCTTTTTTGCGAGCAGCCACTCAGATAGGGCGGCTGCCGTATTTGTTGTCCGGCTTCTTGGGCGGGTCGGCGACCACGTTGGCCTCGACTTCCTGCACCTTGCCACCGCGGGAAAGGAATTCTTCCATCGCCTTGGCCAGTGCATCACGCTCTTTCTGCTTGGCTTCCATGCTCGGCATCTCGTCTACCGAGACGGCCGCCTTGGATTTGCCCTTGGCAGCGGGTGCCGGGCTGCTGTCGTCATCGCCAGCATCTTCGGCGCCATCGTCAGCCGCCGCTTCGAGGCCTTCATCAGCCTCGTCTTCGTCGCCTACTTCGAGGTCATCATTTTCCAGATCGTCGTCGCTCATGTTCTACCTCATGACTTGCGAAAAGCAGGTTAGTTATAGACCAGTGCAGCCGTAGACCGGCAGCCACCAGTGAAAATTCAACTGGCCGTGGGTTAGGCCACTGCCCTTGGGTCGGCACCCCGGATGGGAGGCGGCACCCAGCAGGCCCTGCTCCTGGCAGGACCTGACAAATCCATTAGCCCCTGCTGGCCACTCGCTACTGGCAAGCCTAGCAAAGGCTGGCGAAGTGTGCGGACTACTCGCAAGCACCCTTCGGCGCGCATTCTAGCGCGCCCGTGGAAAAAGCAAAGCTCCATAATTGCACTGCAAGTTGTAAGTTTTTTACCTACGTCGCGAACGTGCCGAATAAACCGTTTGCCGTGCAGGAAATGCCGAAAATCTGACAAAAAAATGCCCGGCAAGCCGGGCAAGTTTTTACCGCGTCGCAGTTACAGGTTGTAGCCGCGTTCGTTGTGCTGAGCCAGGTCGAGGCCGACCGACTCTTCTTCTTCGTTGACCCGCAGGCCCATCACCACATCCAGCACCTTGAGGATCACATAGGTGACGATGGCGGTGTAGACCACGGTGAACAGCACGCCCTTGGCCTGGATCCAGACCTGCATGCCGATGTCGGTCACGGCGCCAAAGCCGCCCAGGGCCGGGGCTGCGAACACACCGGTGAGGATGGCGCCGACGATGCCGCCGATACCGTGCACGCCGAAGGCGTCCAGTGAGTCGTCATAACCCAGCTTGCGCTTGAGGCTGGTAGCGCAGAAGTAGCAGATCACGCCCGAAGACAAGCCGATCACCAGAGCGCCCATCGGGCCCACGGTGCCGGCAGCCGGGGTGATGGCGACCAGCCCGGCAACCACACCCGAGGCAATGCCCAGGGCGCTCGGCTTGCCGTGGCCGATCCATTCGGCAAACATCCAGCCCAGTGCCGCAGCGGCGGTAGCGATCTGGGTCACCAGCATGGCCATGCCGGCAGTACCGTTGGCGGCAGCAGCAGAGCCTGCGTTGAAGCCGAACCAGCCGATCCACAGCATGGCAGCGCCCATCAGGGTGTAGCCGAGGTTGTGCGGCGCCATCGGGGTGGTCGGGTAGCCTTTGCGCTTGCCCAGCACCAGGCAGCAGACCAGGCCTGCGATACCGGCATTGATGTGCACCACGGTGCCGCCAGCGAAGTCCAGCACGCCCCAGTCCCACATCAGTGCACCGTCGCCGCTCCAGACCATGTGCGCGATTGGCGCGTACACCAGGGTGAACCAGATACCCATGAACACCAGCATCGCGGAGAACTTCATGCGCTCGGCGAAGGCGCCGACGATCAGCGCCGGGGTGATGATGGCGAAGGTCATCTGGAAGGTGATGAACACCGCTTCCGGGAACAGCGCGGTGGCCGAAGTCAGGCTGTCGGGCGTGACGCCGCTGAGAAATGCCTTGGAAAAGCCGCCGACGAAGGAATTGAAATTGAGCACGCCCTTTTCCATACCGGTGGTATCGAAGGCCATGCTGTAGCCGTAGACGACCCACAGAATGCTCATCAGGCCGGTGATTGCAAAGCATTGCATCATCACCGACAGCACGTTCTTGGAACGCACCATGCCGCCGTAGAACAGGGCCAGGCCCGGGATGGTCATGAACAGCACCAGCGCCGTTGCAGTCAGCATCCAGGCGGTGTCGCCGGAGTTCAGCGCTGGGGCAGCCTCCTCTGCCAGGGCAAGCCCGGGCATTACGAGGGGCAATAGGGCTCCTAGCCCTGCGATCTTACGCAGAGTCATGTTGTTTTCTCCTGGGGCGTTGGGTTTGGTGAGGCTTTTTTGCTGCTTAGATCGCGTCGGTATCGGTTTCGCCGGTACGGATACGGATCGCCTGCTCCAGATTCACCACGAAAATCTTGCCGTCACCGATCTTGCCGGTGTTGGCTGCCTTGGTGATGGCTTCGATTACCCGATCAAGGTCCTTGTCATCGATGGCGACATCGATCTTCACCTTGGGCAGGAAATCGACCACATATTCAGCACCGCGATACAACTCGGTGTGGCCCTTCTGCCGACCGAAGCCTTTGACTTCGGTGACGGTGATGCCCTGCACGCCGATTTCCGACAGTGACTCGCGCACGTCGTCCAGCTTGAACGGCTTGATGATGGCTGTGACTAGCTTCATGAAACTCTCTCCCGATTTGGTGGACTTGCCCCAGGAAAACAAACCCGTCTCAAGTCTAAGCGCAGCGGTTGGCTTTGTAACGCGTCGTCGGCATGTGGCTCTGCGTGCGCACTGCCTGGTCACAAGGAACTGCATCAGTGCATGGCTCGCAAAGGTGTTTGCAGAAACCTTGCCAGTTCTGCCAAAGCGTCGAAAATCAGGGGGTTATGTGAATCCGGCGGACTTGGCCAGTCGCCAGCATGTAAAACATGCACGAAGTTGGTGCGCACCAGCAGCCCGCATTGCGCGAATTATGTGCAGCCGCGCCAGCCTGGGCAGCGCAATTGCCCGTGGTACACTGCCGGCCATTTCCCAGTTTCAGTGGACAGCCTCATGCTCGCGCCTAAAGCCCTTCTCGACGCCCTGAGTGACCAGGCCTCGCGCCTGTTCAGCAGCGACACCGCCCAGCCCCGTGCAGAGCTGGAAAGCCAGTTCAAGGTGCTGATGCAAGGTGCTTTCAGCAAGCTGGACCTGGTCAGCCGCGATGAATTCGACAGCCAGATGGTCGTGCTGGCCCGCACCCGTGCACGCCTGGAAGCCCTCGAGCAGCAGGTCGCCGAGCTGGAAGCGCGGATGGCGCCTGGCGGCAAGGAATAGCAATCGACAAGGAGTGCCTCAGCATGAGCTGAAGCCGGCCGGCGGTATCGAGGTGCATGCCATCGTCACCCGCGAAGCGGTACAGGGGCTGGGACCGGCGCCGAGCGTGAAAGCCACGGCGCTGATCAAGGCCTCGCACATCATCCTCGGCGCCAGGCCCTGAGATCAGGCCGAAGCTCCTAGGCGTTCCGGCGCGGATGGTGGCTGTCTTGGCGGTAACTCACTGGGATGCAGGGTGCCACGGAACAGTGCAGCACCGCACTGGGTGACCAGGGTCCTCACGCGGTTATGCGAATTGAGGACTTCGGCTTGAATATCCTCGATGGTCGAATCCCCTGGCTGCAAGGTGGCCGCACGATTGACCCATTCGATAGCGGCGAAGCGGCTTTGCTTGCGTGTACCGCGCCCCTGCATCCAGGCCAGCGCCAGTTCGGCGCTGGCACGCCCGGCGATCCATGGGTCCGGGTGCTCGACCAGGCTCGACAGGTAGGCCACCGCCTCGGCCGGCTCCTGCGCCTCGCCAAACTGGCGCAAAAGAATCCCCAGGTGCAAGCGAGCGCGGGCATTGGTCTGCGCATTGCCCAGCGCGTCGACCAGCAGGCGCCGGACTGCCAGCATGGCGCTGCGCTCGTTCAGGTCCTCATCGCCATGCATACGCAGGCAAGCCAGGTTGTACTTGGCCTGGCGGCTGCCCGCCGCGACCGCACGCTGCAGCCAGTACTCTGCCGTTTGCTCATCCAGGTAGTGCTGTGGTGTATTCCCCATGCCACCTCGGTGCAGCTCATACAGCCCCAAGGCCGCCCCTGGCAGGTTCAGTTGGGCGCAACGCTCATACAGGTAGCAGGCCACTTCATGCCGATTGGCAGCCCAGAGCAGCCGCGCCACCTCCAGCACCTCGAAGCCCGGCGCCTGGCCCGCGCACTGGCGTTTCACGGCCATCTGCAGCCATGCCCACGCCTGCTCGGCCGAGCGTGGCAACCCCCACAAGCCAAAGTGGTGGCCGGCAGCGCGTAATGCACAGGCGCCAGCATGCGAGCGACCTTCACTCAGGCGCTCGATGGCGGTGCGCAGCAGCTGTTTTTCGTCAGCCATGCCGTCGCGCAGGATCAGCTCGACCAGGCAGCGAAAGGGCGCGCCCATTGCGGGGATGGCACCATGGTCGGCATTGCTCGCAAAGCTTGCGGCGAAGTCGCGCATGGCGCCCGGGTGATCCTGCAACGCATGGCTGCGCAAGGCGCCCCGCCACGCCAGCACTACCGCACTTTCCCTGGGCCGGAGCAGGCGTTGTGACCAAGCATCCAGCACCTGTTGCCAATCGGCAACCGCCTGCAACTGATCGGTATGGGGTAGCGTCAGCCGGTCTTCGATGGGTATCCAGCGCAGCGCATTTCGCAGGCTTTCGTCCCAGGTTTCGCACAATGGCCCATTGGCCAGCAGTTCAATCGCGTCAGGGCTCGCACCCCAGCGGGGGGACAGGGAAATGGCGAGGGCCTGGATCGCTTCAAAGCATCCGGGGCGAGCGACCAGGGCATGGCGCAACCAGTAATAGCGAGGGTCCTCGTTCTCGTGATCGACCCGCCTGCCCAGACAGGTCGGCAGCGCTTTCGGTAGTTCGGCCAGCGGCAAAAGCCCATGCTTCACCAGCAACGGCGCCGCAGCCTCCTGCACTTCCACGTCCGCCTGGGCACTGGGCCGGTAGCGCGCGGGTTGGCCTTGAAACAGTTCGATCAACCACCCAGGCTCAGCAAACCGCACACTGAGATGGAGCATGCCCACAAGCGCTGCCACTGGCTGGGCTGAGCGGTCCATGGCACGCACCAAGTGTGCGGCAGCGGTTTCGCAGATTTGTTCGACGGCCAGCGCGGCTGCGGCGTTGCGCTGGCCATTGCCATGCACCTGGCGGGCGCGCTGAAGGCAGTGCCAGCCCATCACCACCTGTGGGTGGTAAGCCTTGGGGCAGGCATCCATCCAGGCCTTGAGCACCTGGCTCATGGCCTTGCCGCCCTGGCACTCGGCGTCGACCAGCATGTGCCCTTCCAGGGCACTCAGGTAGGCAGGAAACTCCCCGTTCGGGGCCTGTCGCCATTGCGCTTCGAGGCTGTCGAAGTAACGGTTGAGTTCAACAAATGCACGGGCGTCCGCCAGTTCGCGGATGACCTGGCGCGTGCGGGTGAGCGTTTGCACGGAGCAATACCTTAAGTCCATTTGGAAGAAGCTGCGGTGCCATCCCATGGCAACCGCCGTTGCCCAACAACACTAAGCCATACCTGGCGGCTGCGCAAAGTTAATTGGATCCATTTTAGTCGGCTCCAGTGAAATCACAGGGAAAAAACCTGCCCTGTAAAACCACGTCGCACACTTCCTGCGCCTGGCTCTGACGCGCTGGCTATCCTTGCCCCACCCGCAGGCAGCGGCCTTTTCAGCGACAACGGAGCGTCCATGTCCCTAGCACTCGTTCACAGCCGCGCCCAGGTGGGCGTGCAGGCACCGTCGGTAAGTGTCGAAACCCACCTGACCAACGGCCTGCCGCATCTCACCCTGGTCGGCCTGCCGGAAACCACGGTCAAGGAAAGCAAGGACCGGGTGCGCAGCGCCATCGTCAACTCCGGGCTGAACTACCCGCAGCGGCGCATTACCCAGAACCTCGCCCCCGCCGACCTGCCCAAGGATGGCGGGCGCTATGACCTGGCCATCGCCCTGGGCATTCTTGCCGCCGATGGTCAGGTGCCAATTGCCACCCTCGTCGATGTCGAATGCCTCGGTGAACTGGCGTTGTCTGGCAAGTTACGCCCGGTGCAGGGCGTGTTGCCTGCGGCTCTGGCGGCGCGCGAAGCCGGTCGGGCGCTGGTGGTGCCACGGGAAAATGCCGAGGAAGCCAGCCTGGCCAGTGGCCTGGTGGTGTATGCGGTGGGTCACCTGCTGGAGCTGGTCGCCCACCTTAACGGCCAGGTACCACTGCCACCGTACGCAGCCAATGGTTTGATCCTGCATCCACGTCCCTACCCGGACCTGAGCGAAGTGCAGGGCCAGCTGGCGGCCAAGCGGGCCTTGCTGCTGGCGGCGGCCGGGGCTCACAATTTGCTGTTCACCGGCCCTCCTGGCACCGGCAAGACCCTGCTCGCCAGCCGCCTGCCCGGGCTGCTGCCGCCACTGGACGAGCACGAGGCGCTGGAAGTGGCGGCAATCCAGTCGGTCAGTGGGCACGCTCCGCTGAACAGCTGGCCACAGCGGCCGTTTCGTCACCCGCACCACTCCGCGTCTGGCCCGGCCCTGGTGGGTGGCAGCAGCCGACCGCAACCGGGTGAGATCACCCTCGCCCACCATGGCGTGCTGTTTCTGGATGAGCTGCCTGAGTTCGAACGGCGGGTGCTGGAAGTGCTGCGCGAGCCGCTGGAGAGCGGATGGACGTATCATACACTTTTGAGCGTCAGGATTAGGACACATGGAAACCCTGAAAATCGACCGATCTAAGCCCTTGGCAATCGCCTACGTCCGTTGGTCTAGCACCGTGCAGGGTGGTGACGACAAAGACAGCTATGACCGACAGACAAGCCCGTTGGAGTTCTTCACATCGTCAACCGGTGTGCCCGTCGTTGAAACCATCATCGATCCCGGCCAGTCAGCGTTCACAGGTGAAAACTCAAAAAAAGGGAAACTCAAAGGCATTCTTGACCGCATCGAATCCGGGGAAATCAGGAAGGGTGATTTTCTGGTCGTTGAGAGCATCGACCGGATTACCCGCATGCGGGTGCTTGACGGTGTTGCACTGATCCAAGACGGAATCTTGAAAAAAGGGGTAAAGCTGTACACCACTACTGACAACAAAATTTATTCATATGAAGACCCTGATAAAGATTTTGAAAATCTTTTGATGATCAGTCTCATTGCTAAACGTGCCAACGAAGAAAGCGAAATCAAGTCAAAACGTCGGCGTTCCGCTTGGAATAAAGCCAAGACCAAGGCAACAGATGGTGTGCCTTTCAATGCTCATAATCCTCCGTATGGCTTACGGTATGACCCCGAAGAAAATTGCTTTGAAATTGTAGAAGATGAAGCCATTGAAATTAAGGAAATCTTCGAAGGTTTGAAATATGAAGGGGTGTCAAACACACTTAAAAAAGTGAATCTCACATCAAAACGTAAATGGTCACGTAAAACCGTACATTTAATGCTTACTAGCCGCTATCCCATCGGCACCCTAATGTCACAAAAAAGAGACGGGAAAAAGAAGGTGTTTGAGCGTTATATTGAAAACTATTATCCCGCAATATTAACGCACAAAGAATTTCAAGACGCTTTGCAAGCAATGAAGCAACGTGGAAAAGTTAAAGACTATGGACGGAATACAGAAGGATATTTAAACATTTTCAAGCATTGTGTGAAATGTGCCGCATGCGGTCAAAGCCTTATGTTTGAAAAATCAATAAATCAAAAAGGTATCAAATACGGTTATTTTCATTGCTACACACGAAAAGAAACATTGAGCCATTGCGACGTTCCCCGTTTTCGTTTTGACTTTGCATTTGGTGCCTTGTTGCAAATGGTGAAACAATTGACCGGCGATGAATTAGAGTTCGGCGATGTGCATTCATGGGCAAGAGAGATGCCGGAAGGTAGCAATAGTGACATGGCGAACGATGAAATAGAGATTGAAGACTTCGGAAATCAATTTCTATCACTGTTTAGCAAGTCAACTGCCACAGAAGCGATAAAGTCCGAGTTCTATCAAAAAGAAAATGAGCTTGCAAAAGCGAAATCACTTTACGAGAATCTGACAGCGTCATTTTCACAGTTCAGTGATGGCCGAATTCCATCATTCTTCATTCAACAGATGGCAGATGCAGAACTAGCATATGAGAATGCGAAGGCGGATATAGATGCGTTAAGTGCTCAGATAGACAACGCTGAAAGCAGCCTTGAAATCTATTCTTATAAAGACATTATTGAGCTTTACAATACCGACGAAGGCCGTTTGAAGCTCAATCACTTCTTTAAATCGAACGGCTTCAAATTCATTTTCAACTATGAAGCCAAAACGCGAACACTATTCATGGCTGTTCGGGATAAAGCAGACACTGAGATTTATCGGGTTGGCAAAAAATTCCCGCTTCACAATCCATTGAAAGAGTTTGGCATTGATAACTTGAATGCACATATGAACGCAGTTATATAAGTCCAACCATCAAACGTTTATATGGCTGTCCAAATTGGATGGCCTTTTTTTTGGCAGTCCTAAAAGTGGCAGTCCATATTTTTGAATAGTTGGCAGTCCACCAATTTGACAGCACATTATAATATGGTAATTGTATTAGTAAGCTTTCAAGACTTTGCAAGCAAGGCCCTTGGACTGCCACGGACTTCGTCGTGTCTGTCCACCCTTCGGGACGGGCCGCTTGGTTTTCGCACTTCGTTTGAAAACTAAAATCAAGAGCAACAGCAAAAGCAAGATCAAAAGCAGGTAGCTGCAATGTCTGCGGCCATTACAGAAAATCAAAAGCAAGACCCGAACAATTAGCTGATGCTCATTGTTCAAAAAAAAATCTTAAACATGAGGAAGATTATGACAGAGAAAAAAGACAACAACGATTTCGATAACCTAGATGATTTATTTTCTGGTGACTTTGATTTTGTTAATGACGCTGAGATATTAAGCGTAAGTGCAGAAGATACTTATATAGAAATTGACCACAACATGGGAGGTAAAACTTTAAGGCTTAGATATTATGGACAGTTTGAAGAAATAAATTGGTTTTACGTTAATGCCGATTTCCACAAAGATTACCCGCAATTAGATGAACGTGTATTAAGCTCGATTTCCGCTGTTTTTATGGATTTACGCTACTACGGGCACGATTTCTACTGCGGCGACTTTCAAGGCGTGTTGAAAGATTGGCTTGAAAAATACGTTTTCAACCCCTTTGAACTCAAAAGCGTTGAAATGGTTAAATACGTGATCGAGAAGGAAACCGCGACCCTTTTTAGAGATTTATCAAATACTAGACTACATAAATGCAGATTAGAAAGAGAGGATCACAAATTTACACCTTTGAAATGGGCGACAGCGGATGAAGTAGAAAAACTTTACCACCATTTCAAAAAGTGCGGACGCTACAATTGAACCAACGAACAACAGGCCCCGGCCTTTGTTCACCAAATTAAAACCCATCGATCAGGAGAGCCATGAGCAATGACAAAAAACCAAGAATGAGAAACAGAGATAAACGTTTTACCCTTCGCGTTTCCCAAGAAGAAAAAGACACCCTACTAGCCGCAATGGCTGCAACTGGATCAACATCAGTTGTTGATCTCGTAATGAATGCCGTCAACAACTCAAACGTAATCTTGATCAATGAGATTGAGAGCTATAACGACGTTTTTGCAAAAGCCGGTAGCTTTGGTAAAAACATAAACAAAGGCTTGAACTTTATTCAACGCAATCCTGAAAAGTTTAAAGTCTTTATTGATTATCTTGAAAAAGACAACGGTAAGAACTTTGCAGCAATGATGACATTTGCTAGCAATCTAGAAAAGGCTGTTAATGCTTTTTGTATTTATGAGGAAAACATAAAATGCTCAGCGGAACTGACATTGAAGGAGTTTGTTAAATCAAAGAAAAAGAAAGGTGCCTAAGATGATCAATAAAATGAAATTGAGAAAGGGCGGCTATTATCGCGGGGTTTCAAACTCTGCAAAATATCTTTTAAAAACAAATCCAAAAGGCGACGCAATTGATTGTTCAATTGAACGTCTTGAAGGTGAATCCGATCAGGCATACGCCAACCGTATTGAAAAGATTTTTGAAAGTGCCCGCGTTCCCAATCAACAGAACCTTTATCAATTCAATTCATTGTCATTGCACCCGAGTGAAGGCGACAAATTTACAGATGCACAAATGATAGAAATGGCGAAAGAAGTCTATTTAAGAAACGGCGTTAAAAATGGCCTGACTGAAAATCGACATACTATGTTCGTCGTTGAAAGGAACACCAAGCATCATCACGTTCACGCTATGATTCATTTAACTGACCTCGAAACGAAAAAGGTCAATAACAAAATGATTGATTACAACCCAATCATCAAAAAGCTTGAATTGAAATACGGGCTTTACAATGAACACCGTAAACCAAAAGACGAAAGCGAGTACAAAAAGACTTTCAAGAAAGAGCTTAAAACCATTCTGGATAATGCTTTGACAGCTTCCGAATTCTTGATGCTTGCCGATGCTGCAGGCTTCGACATTCACCACAGTGGAAAAGATGCGTATTCACTCACAAAAGACGATCAGACTTTCAAAGCTTCCGACCTTGCCGTGTCCTACAAGACCTTAAAAGCCGCTTTAGGCGACGATCCCGAGTTCGCCGCTACCCTTGCATTGCTTCACAAAGATAAGGCTGGGAATGATGGTTCTATGTCGATTACGGCCCCTACCGATGAAGCACCAGCAACGGCGAATTCCGTCAAAAGTAAAAAAATTCAAAAAACGCTCTATGCAAATTATCATCACGACGATGAAGGTAATTATTATTTCAACGGAAATAATAAAAAGGCTTTTGAATTCGATGCATCTTCAAATACTGTAACCCATAGGAGTGCAACCCCTTCATCTATCAAAGCAGGATTGCAGAAATTAACAGAAGATGGGAAACCATGTTCTCTTTATGTAAAAGGTGGGGAGAAATACAAACGCGAAACGTGGCTGCAATTTCATTTGATGAAGCTCGATGAAAAAGGTTACACGCTCGCAGGCTTCAAACCCTCCAAACAAGATCTAGAATTGTTAGAGCAAAAGCTGGCTGATCAAACTAAATTCTATAATCGAAAAGAAGAAAGCAACGTTAAAGCTTTGCCTACTCAATCAGCTATTGAAAAGCCGGTTGTATCACTGGATAAAAAAGAAAATGAAAAACCTGCTGAAAAAGTAGAAAAACCAACAGCAGGAGCAGCGGCTGAAGGTATTAAAGATGCCGGAACGAACGTAGCCGCCAAAGGAGCAGCAATAGCTGCGAATGTGCTTGAAGGTGCCGTTGAAAAAATGGCTGATATGACACAAAGTTTTTCAGCCGGAACAATGGAAGAAAAATTGTCGGAAATGCGTGCTCTTGATGCGGGAATCCAAAGCCAAAAAAATGAAGCGGAAGATGTACATTATCAAAACGAAAGAAGAAGACGAAACCAGTTAAGACCGGATTAAAAAAACGCCTCAATGGCGTTCTTTTTATTTCTTGTCTGTTTGGTATCGTGACCAAATTTTATCAGCTTGTGCGTTCACGTCAGTCGTTACAGAGCTTATAAACATATCTACTGTCGTGCTGCTATATCTTTCAATTCCAATTGAATAATTTTCAATATTCAATCTTGCAACTGAGTTGCCAAAATTTATCAACGACGATTTATCTGTAAATTTCCCAATAGACATAACCATTAAAACGCATTTGTCAGCCGGTAACGGCGAAATGTATTTAACTGTTACGCCTAGATTTTGTGATGCTGCGATACTGATAACATTTTGCTTCGCAGAAGCACAAACGCTTTCTCTGGTAGGTTCTTCTGGTTTTGCTTCTGGTTCTTCGGGTTTAGGCTCTGGCTCTGGCGTTAATGGTGGAGTAGAACCCCCACCGACTCCACCAACGAAGGCGATTGAACTAGTTGGCAACGACCCACCTAGATTTTGCTCCATCGGGATTTTTATGACATAAGCCGCTTGAATGGAAATTGAAGAAAATAATGCGATGGTTAAAAGTGAAAGCTTGATCATTGTGATACCTCGTTATTGTTGTTTGTTTGTTCTTTCTCCTTTTTTGCCATGCTATTCATTTTGAATAAACAAAAAACAGCGAAAACTTGAATCCCGACTAGAAACACTAGGTCGTGATCTGGTATGGCTTCGGGCATTGAAGACAAAACCGAAAGTAAAAAGGCACTTGACGCAATAACTGCGAAGTGAGAATAAAAAAGAATTTTTGAATTTTTCATATTGGAAATGACGTTATTAATATTATTATATATAATAATATTAAAAAATCAAATACGATAAAAAAGCCCGGTTTTGGCCTTGTTATTTTTGTTTTTCTTGCTCAATCCATTTATCTACATTTTCCTTGTGTTTAAGTTCGATAGGTTTCAATTTGTTTAAATATTCAAGCTCAACGCTATGCGTCCACGCAGGGGTATAAACTACATCTTTATACTGTTCGTATAACCTCCACTTTTCTTTCTCATATCTGCATGTTTCTTCTTGATAACTCATCATTCTCGCCATTCCTGACAGTGCTGAAAGATTTTCGCAAGCATGACTTTGATCATCAAATCTAGTGACGATGAAACTACATTTTTCACTAGTGTCTTGACTGACTGAAATTTGAGTATTTGCATCTTCACCAAGGAAGCCAGCGGCTTGCTCATAAACGTCTTGCACACACGTCCTGTATTGCGTGCCGGGGACGTAAACAGATTTAGGCAAAGCATCTGCCCTAGCTTGTGCTTCACGGTGTTCTTGAACCCATTGGCGGTATTCCTCGGCTTCAAGTGCTTCATTATGAATTACCCATTCTTCATGGGTTTTGTAATTCGCTTGGTTATAAGCCTTGATTTGTTCCATTGTGCAGCCATTCGCACAAGGATTTTCAAAAGCAAAAGCATTAACTGAGTATAAAAGCGTTAAAAGCAACATCGTTTTTTTCATAATTCCCCCCATGTTTTTAAAAGTTGATTCCTATTTTTTCAAGTGTCTCAATAGCCATCATTGCCGTGTGCGGAATATCCACAATCAATGCAGATGCAAACATTGTAATAATGGGTTTCCCATAGCCATTTTCTTTTGATGATCCGTTTGCTACTTGTGCAATCCCATACGTCCCAACGGCGAAATAAATCAACCCAATAACTTGAAAAATACCAATTATAATTTGAAAATTTTGCAAGAATTGTTCGGCAGTTCCACCGCTCGAAAGCTTCTCAATTCGGCTTTTCAACTCACCCGTAAGACCTGATACTTCTGTATTCATGCAGGCGTCATTTATCGCCCCGTCAGATACGACGAAACAGAAATCACCAGCCTTGAAATATGTATTACCGAAAACGCCGATTGCGAGCGTAATGTTCATAAGAACAGAACCGACAATTATGTAAACGAGCGGCACACTTTTACCGACCTTTTTACCTTCCTCGGTAATCAAAGTGAGCTTGTATGCACCCGAGATAAAAACGATGAATCCGATCAAAAAAATGACAAGCTTGATCAGTCCAATATTTCCAGAAATCAGTTCAACGCGGGCGGCGGTTGCATCATCAGCGAATGCGATGATTGGAAGGAAAAGCAGCGTTAAAAAAGTGATTACATTTCTTACATTCATCTTGCTCCTGATCGATGTTAAACCGCACTGCTTGGCGGTTTAAGGTTGCTTTTTTTTGATGATAAGCTTTTCAATACTTTTTCCTTGAATTCTATGATCTTATCCAACGTCGGAATACAATCTATTTCGCTGAGTATTTCACCAGTAACAATATTGTATTCGAGATCGTTCGTGTTCATTTTGTGTTCTATGAGTTCACTGCTTTCCACTGCTGTAACAGCCAAAAGCAAAATTTGACGCAACATTGCTTCATCACCGCCCTTGCTGATAGCAGTGCTTAATTTCATCGCTACGAGCATTTTAACGCGGTCGTTAGGGATTGTTGGCAATATGCTTTCAATGCGTTTGATCAAGCCTGCAGCGGCAATGCTGACGTGCTTCAAGTCGATTTCTTTGATTTCTTGTTCTTCCATTATTTCACCTCATTGTTTATGTTGTTTTGGCGTTCAATTTCTTCTTTGAATGCGTCATCTAGATCATCATTAAAAGCGTCTAAATTCAGTTTTTTAACAGCTTTCTTTTCAGCATTCGTTACTTTCATTCTTTCAGCAATTACTTTCTTTTCTTTAAAATCCTTATAGAGCGAATTATAACTGTAATCGACTAAAAATCTCGTCGTTGCTCGATTAGCTTTTTCTTCTATAAATCCTTCGATCAATCCCATTTCTTGAAGTGCTGCGTTTGCTTTTCTTATCTTCATTGCGAACGTTTTAGAAGGCATTTTGTCGCTGATGCGGAAACGTTCTTTTAACATTTCAATACTGAAATAGTTTGTTTTGTTGCGTCTGTTACAGACGTACAACACATAAAGAATTCTCTGGTACTCATTAGTCAATAGGCTCAACATTTTTGTGTCGATCTCGTATAACTCTTTAAGGCTTCCAAAAAAATCAATAAAACGTTTCGACACTTCGATCTTTCCGCCTTTTTTAGTCATCTCGCCTGTGATGAAATTTAGAAAAACAGTCTTTGTTCCATCTTCTGTTTCTTCTTCATATTCAATGTTAATTTTGTTGAGCTTTCTGATTGACTGCTTGAAAATAGAAAAATACATTGACCTATGTGATGTTTTAACATCAAAGTCATTCATTATTTCATCAAGGGTAAACTCGAATTCGTTGCTCTTGCTGCTATATACTTTTCGTAAAATAAAAAGGAATACTTCAAAGTCATTAAATATCGTCAACGATGTTGAAGCAATATGTATGTTTCTGGCGTTGTGGTTTTTGGCTATTTCAAAGCCTTTTGGCTCTTTATGAGCGTTTATTGTGTTGAACAATGGAAGAGCGAGAAAAATACGAGGAACTGATACATAACCTTTCAGTTTGAACACTTCTTTTTCTTTGCCGTTTTCCTTTAAAATGTATTTCATGGTTATTTTTTACCCTTGTTATACTTATAATTAACCACAAAAAAAACTAATTACAAGATTTTAACAGTAAAAAAATAACAAATGCTGTTAACCGTACTATCATGCTTTGATATTAACCATGTTTTAAAAGAAAATCGGTACAAAAAAATAAAGAGCGTTAACCGAAAGGGGGTTAATAAATAAGGAGCGTTAACCGAGATTTTCAAGATTTCCTTGTTCTTGCGGGCTTATTTGATTGTTTCGAGAAAAGAAAAGATATTTACTTCGTAAATCTATATATAAGATGTAGGCGAAAGTCAAAAGCCATTCTGGTGGATCAAAAATCTTAAACCTTTAACTGCTTTATCCTTGGCGGTTTATTTTGACAAGAATAAAATTTGAAATTACAATCTTTTTTTCATGGAATGGATAAACGACCTTGATACTTGAAAATATAGTTGTAAACAAAGAAATCATTCTAGAAACGCTACATACCCAATGGTCGAGGGATCCAAGGGACGGTAAAGCACTGGATTGCCTTCATTTCGATGAATATTGTGTTGAAAGGTTGGAAGTCAAGAACGGAATAAATTTCAACCTATTCAGCGTTGAAGCTGGGTTGAAAGCGGCTTTAAAGCATTATGTGCCTTATGTCGTCCTGTATAAGCTCGGACATAACCCGTCTGAGGTTGAAGATCAAGAGAAACTTGAAGACGTTAAACGTTCAATAGCTAAAAACGTCGATGATAATTGGTCCGAGTATCACGCACGGATTAAAAAGGATTACAGCCGCTTCGTTGAATTTCTGTCGTCTGATGCAAAATTTTATTCATAAGGATTTTTCAAATGTCAAAATTGCTTGATCTACTGGCACAGCAAAAGCAGCTTGAAGAGCAGATCAAAAGCCTTCAATCGAATGAACAAGAAGCAAAAGTAATGAAATTTGTCGAAGAGCTTGAAGCCCTTCGCAATAAATACGGCTATACGGTGCCCGATTTTGTCGGCGTGGTGCATTCCCTTCACGGCGACCATAAACCCGCCAAAACACCTAAAAGCGTGAGCGTGAAGACCACAAAGGCAAAAGCTCAGAAGTATAAAGTTATGATCGATGGCGTAGAAACGACCTTGCAAAGCAAGAAGGCCGGGGCTGTTGGTAAAACGATTGAAGCCCTAGGCTTCACGACATATGCCGATTATCTGGCCGACCTGATTAAGAAAAACGAGGTTGCGGATTTCGACGCTTTGATCAAGAAGCTCAACGGCGTACCCGTCGCTGGTTAGTGTTTACTGTAAGAAAATTAAGCCCCTTCACCGGGGCTTTTTTTATGCTTGTGATTTCTTGACGGTTTATTCCGTAAAAATATTTTTATGAAAATAACGCCAAAATTATTTTAAGAAATTCCCGATATTTTCTGAATTTACCATTTTTACGACAGTCGATTTATGGCTTAAATAAGCCATGAACTTCGTGTCAATAGCAGATTCAAAATATATTTAACGTTGAACCTTAATTAAAAATAGGGTTTGACAATAACCATTTAACCATCAAAAAGTTTGGCGGTTTAATTTGACAAGGCTCTTTTATATGATTTAATAAAAGTAAGAAATCAAAAAAGGAGATTTATGCTGAATACAATTATCACTAAACCAAAAAAATTCGACGTTAGACAATTAGCATATGATGCGTTTGTCTCTTCTAAGACAAGCGGCAAAGACACTACTTACACAAATAGAAGATCTGGCAAATATTTCATTGTTAGCAATGTTACTACAAGCATCAATGTCGCCAACCATGTATTCAAAGATTATTTCAAATCCGATGAATACACAGAAGCAAGATCTAAAAAAATACACATTATTGATCTTGATGGATATGATTACGATTCTGCAGCGATAAAGCTTTGCGTTGCGAAAACATACAAATCAGTTTCTTCGCTTTCTCAAATAAAAAAATATACAGATTATCTCGCCTCTGATGTTGAGAAGAAAGCGACCAATAAAGTTGATTTTGACCCGGCTGTATGGGAAGTTTTTATAGACAAGCCTGAAACTGATTTTTTCAAATTTCAAGAAGTCAGAAAAGAATACGTTGTAAGAATATCACTTGTTAAAAATGGGCGAGTTTTCAAAAAAATAAAATGCAATATTGGTTACTTCACTTTGATCGCTGGTAGTAAGCCTTACGATTATCAAGAAGTAGAAAGTGAAGAAAAGAAAGCAACAAGGCAATCACTTTTTCACCCATGCTTTGAGTTCGGCGGCGTTGAGTTTATGGCCGTATTTAATGAAAAAATACCGCATTATAAAGTTTTGGTTGATATGCTCAAATATTAAAGCTAGTCAAAAACAAAAGGCCCAATAAAGGGCTTTTTTCGTTTCTTGTGTCAATTTTCCGTTTTATCCATATCGGACACACCTTAACGCCTTGGCGGTTTATTTCGCCTTTGAACTTTCTTTTTTTTAGGAAGCGAAGCGACCACCAGAATAGCGGGCCACTGCCCGCCATATCCGTAATCAAAGCCGCTTTGTTTACTTGTAAGGCACGTCCCGCTGCAATCGGATGGATACACCATCGTCTGGTTTGCTGCTCTCGTGGTACTGAACGGATAACGCAAGATACATCAATGCGTTTCTGGATAACTTAATAAGCTCCAAAATCTGCTGTTCTATATGATCAACAGAAACAGCTAAATGGAACGACTTTAATCGAAGTTTTTCTTCAATATTTTCGTTTAGCGTGTGGAACTCACTAGACAACTCATCTAAGTTTTCTCGTGCTTTTATTGCTTCATCCAATGTGTTTTTAGGGTCATGGTGCTTTTGAGAAAGCTCGTAACCAAACCCGTCCACTATTTTCAAAGATTTATGTTCAACTGCATTGCGTATTTGGTTAATTTGGTTCGCGGCGGGGAATGTTGTTTCGGAGAGATACAGTACTTCGTCTGTATTTGGCTTTTTATGTTTTTTAGGCGGATGCCTTACGTCGTTTATGTCTTTGCTTAAAAAATACAAAGCCGACAAGAAGGGGTTTTTTACCTGCTCTAACCAAGCTAATGGTTTTTTTCCTGATACAAAAATCCGCTTGATATTTACGTCATGCTCTTCCAGCTCATCAGAGCTAACTTGGTAAAATTTGTACGTAAAAAACGCTATTTTATCTAATAGCGAATATAGGCACCTTAGTGCTGTCTTGTAGTTATTGGTTTTAATGCTATTGATAGAGTAATCTAGGCTGTCAACCTGTTTGTACGTAGAGTTATAGAAATGCTCAGTTTCTTCGGGCATTTGTAATGCTGAATAGAAAACATGTCTCGCATAACAATAGGTATCTTTTAGCTCATCAAAATGGGCATGATATGCTAATTCTTCGCTTAACAATAATAAAGGGTTTAAGTTACCTGAAAACGATGGAAGCCCCAAGCAGTCTTCATAGGCGTATTCTCTGGTGATCACAATGTTAGTCAGGTTAAGAAAAAGCTTATTCTGTCCGACCCAATCCAAATATCTTTTATGTTTCCGGTTTTTGAAATTCTCTTTGTAAGTGTCGGAATGGTCATTTTTTATGTACTCGGGATAGGCGTCTTCAAAATACTCAATGAAAGATGCTTGTCGTTTTTTTAAGCTTTCAAATTGCTCGACATCACCTTCTATAGTGACACTATCCGGCAGTAACGAATTTTTTGTTAGCTTGTATATCTCTTTTGAAAAAAAGAATTTGGAATTTTCATCATAAACGTGTTTTCGAAATTCTATTAGGCATCGAGCTTTCGTAACAAGGCCGAATGCGTTTTTCACAGCAATAGCTCTGTCGTAGAACTCGGTAGCCTCAATATGCCTGTGCTGTTCGGTCAAATAATTAGCGAGATTAATGTTAATCCGGGAATACAGCTCTGAAAAACTCAAAATCTGTTCTTTATCCCCATTTTTTACTGTGTGATATTCATCTTTTTCGTTTTTCAGCTCATTCAATGCTTTTCTTAAAAAATAAACTGCATTGCTAATGCTGGGCGAATACCAGTCCTTTTGAACCGTCGCGGAATAGACAGACGAATAACCGGTCCCTATAACGTAATAGAGCTGTGCCGTTAAAAACGACGTTTCACATTTTTTTTGATGTTGGCGTTGGCAGAATTTTTCAAGATCAGGATGATTGCCATCAATGTACTCATCCATTTTCTTGCTAATGCTTTCGAGATTTTTATAGCTAACGAATTGCCCATCCATTTTTCGTTCATCCCCATCGTTCTGTTCCTTATGTCCAGATTAGCATCGATGGTTCAACGAACGTCTTCCGAGCGGACGCACACACCGCGTATTCCGGCGATTTCTCGCACTGGTACAAGTCCCAGCACTCCAAACCACCTCGATCAAAAAAACATGCCGTTTGCCGGGCGTATAGCAACGGAAAACCCGCTTTTACAAGTGTTAGAAAAGACTACCCCTTTGAGTCGGGCGAGATCGTGATTGCCCGGGCGCGTGACAAGGTGCGTTTTCCGGCACGCTTTCAGCTGGTAGCGGCAATGAACCCGTGCCCTTGCGGGTACCTGGGCGACCCGACTGGCCGCTGTCGTTGCAGCACCGAACAGATCGCGCGGTATCGCAACAAGTTGTCCGGGCCGTTACTGGACCGCATTGACCTGCACCTGACCGTGGCCCGCGAGAGCACCACGCTGAACCACCAGCCTTGTGGTGAAACCAGTGCCGATGTTGCCGCCAGGGTTGCTGAAGCGCGGGAGGTGCAGCAACGGCGGCAAGGCTGCGCGAATGCGTTCCTGAACCTGGAGGGGTTGCGCCGCCATTGTGGCCTGGCAGCGGCGGACCAGCTCTGGCTGGAAGGTGCCTGCGAGCGGTTGACCTTGTCGTTGCGGGCAGCGCACCGGTTGTTGAAGGTGGCGCGCACGCTGGCGGACCTGGAAGGCTGCGAAGCGATTGCCCGGGGGCATCTGGCCGAGGCTTTGCAGTATCGGCCGGGGAGCAGTTAGGTGGCGGGGATGCGCTGTAGCCCATCGCCGACAAGCTAGCCATAGGGAATCGCGTGAGGGCTGACAGGTGCTTGCCGCAAGATATGCAGCGCCAAGCACCTGTCAGCCCTGCCGCGCCCCCCTCTTACCCCAAAGATACCCCGAAACCGAATACCCCCCAGGCCCGGTCACCGCCAACCCGCCATAAAGCGCCACCAGCAACCAGGCAAACTGCCCCTGCTCCAGCGTCCAGTCCGGGTGCACCACCACCAGCGCCACCAGCAAAACCGCCAGCACCGGCAGGCAAGCCAGGCGGGCAGCGACCCCCAACAGCAGCAGCAACGGGCATACCACCTCGGCGAATACTGCCACCCCCAACGTCAGCGAAGGCCCTAGCCCAAAGGGATCTTCGATGCGCTGCAACTCATCGCTCCAGTGCAGCAACTTGGGCAAGCCATGAATTGAAAGCAGCAGCACAGCAGCCATCACCCGCATGAACAGCAGGCCGGTGGCGGTCAGGGTCGGAGATTGAGGGTCGAGGAAAAACTTCAGGCGTGGCATGGCAATGGTCTCGCTGATCGATCAACACGTGAGCATTGCCTGATTGGCAGCCTATTGATTGCGCAGGTGTGCTGAGCTGGATGCCAGCGCCTCTTCAACCACCATCAGCAACACTTCCTCGGGAAAAGGCTTGCCCAGGCAGGCCAAGGCGCCAAGGCTCATGGCTGCGCGTACTGCGCCTTCCTCCCAATGCGCTGACATGCAGATCACCGGTAAACGCCATTGCAGCCGAATCAGCTCATGCTGCACTTGCTGACCACTCATCCCCGGCATCCGCAAATCAAGCAGCACACAGCCCGCCTGTGGCGCCAGCTCCGAGGCCAGAAACACCTCTCCTGCGGCAAATGGCAAGGTTTCGAACCCGGCCGAGCGCAGCAGGTTGGCCAGGCTTTTGCGCACCGAAGCATCGTCGTCAACGATGCACACCCATCTGTTCATGCGCCGCCCAGGCCTTCAGGCCGTGCTCCGATCACCTGGTGCATGGCCACCAGCTCAACCAGCGAGCGGGACTGCATCTTGTTCATGATGTTCTTCTTGTGCACCTTGGTCGTCACCTCGCTGGTGCCAATCTGCTTGGCGATCTGCTTGTGTGACAGGCCATCGACCACCAGTGAGAAAACCTGGCGCTCGCGCTGAGTCAGGCGCTGGTACTTGTCCTCGACCTGTCGCGCGTGGCGCCATTTGCGTCCATCGACCACAGCCCGTGCGCGCACCGCCTGCAGCAGTGCCAGCAACTGGTCCTCGTCGAAAGGCTTGGTCAGGAACTCCA